>JBOGGB010000350.1:0-3128 GCA_050743605.1 Acidimicrobiales bacterium | reverse complement strand
GGGTTGGGCTGTTCGCCCATTAAAGCGGTACGCGAGCTGGGTTTAGAACGTCGTGAGACAGTTCGGTCCCTATCCGATGCAGCCGTAGGAGATCTGAGAGAGGCTGTCCCTAGTACGAGAGGACCGGGACGGACGTAGCTCTCGTGTGCCAGTTGTCCTGCCAAGGGCATGGCTGGTTTGCGACCTACGGGTGGGATAAGCGCTGAAAGCATCTAAGCGCGAAGCCCGTCTCGAGATGAGATCTCCCACAGGGTTAACCTGGTAAGGTCCGTGGCCAGACGACCACGTTGATAGGCCGGAGGTGTAAGCACAGCAATGTGTTCAGCCGACCGGTACTAATCGGCCGAGGGCTTGGGACTAGCTCGTGCTCGCTCTGGAACGCTCAGGGGCGACGGCATCGCCGTTGGCCCGGGCGCGCGTACGGCCCGAAGGGGTCGGCGCGCCCGAGGAGCGCAGGTTTCCGGTGGCCATGGCGGCGGGGAGACACCCGTTCCCATTCCGAACACGGCAGTTAAGCCCGCCAGCGCCGATGGTACTTGGGGGGTGACCCCCTGGGAGAGTAGGACGTCGCCGGGATCTCTCAGACCGACGGCCTGTCACTTCTGTGGCAGGCCGTCGTCGCGTCCGCCCACCTCGAAGAGGAGGTGGTGACCCCAGCGCGCCATCGCCACCGGACGTGCGGCGCGCCCGCCGTCGTCGAGCCACTCGCGTAGCGCGCGCCACTGGTGGTCACGGTTGAAGAGGTCGTCGAAGTAGACGAGGGATCCCGGGCGCAGGTGCGCTCCCAGCCACTCGAGCACGCAACGGCTGCTCGAGTAGAGGTCGCAGTCCAGGTTCACGAGCAGCTGGTCGTGCGCCGGGGGCTCGTAGGAGGGGAGCGTCTGGTCGAACCACCCCACCACGAACGATACCCTCGGGTCGTCGACGTCCGGCGGCGTGCCGACCGAGAACGACCCGCGCCGGGCGTTGGGCTGCCAGTCCTCGGGGAGGCCTTCGAAGCTGTCGAAGCCGACGAGGCGGCCCTGCGGCGCGGCGAGGTGTGAGGCCACGTGGCGGATGGTCCGCCCTCGGTAGACACCGAACTCCAGGTACAGCGGCTGTGTCGCCTGCATGCGGCGGACGGCCTCGTCGAGCACCGCGAAGCGGTCCGGGAGGTTCGGGACGCGGCCACCGGCGTCGGCGAGCCAACGGCCCTGCTCGAGCCCCCCCAGGACGTTCGTCAGCCGTGTGAGCGTCCGCGCGGACAGACGACCGCCGAGGGCAGTCAGGGCCCGTCTCGGCTGCACCGGGGCGAGGGGCCTGGCGAGGCGGCGAAGCACGTCGCGCGATGTCATCGTCGGGCGAGCATGCCCGCCACATGGCGGCCGTGTCGAGCGCACGTGGCCGCGGCGCCCGCCCGTGCGCCACGACCCTGAGGCCCGGGTGCCAACATGGCCCCGTGGTCCCCCCGATGCGCATCCTGGTCACGGGGCACGCGGGGCTCTTCGTGGAGGCCAAGGGACGCACGCTCCTGTGCGACCCGTGGTTCAACGGTGCCTACTTCGGCTCGTGGTTCCCGTTCCCAGACAACTCCGGCATCGACCTGGACCGGATCTCGTCGCCCGACTACCTGTACGTCTCCCACCTCCACAAGGACCACTTCGACGCGCGGTTCCTCTCCGACCACGTCGACAAGGCGGCGACCGTCCTCCTTCCCGACTTCCCGATGGACGACCTGCGAAGGGCTCTCGAGGCGCTCGGCTTCTCGAGCTTCGTCCAGACGACCTCGGGACGCCCCACCGATCTCGACGGTCTGCGGGTCGCCATCGCCACGTCCACCTCGGTGGCCGACGGCCCGATCGGCGACTCCGCCCTCGTCGTCGACGACGGAGCGACGCGGATCCTGAACCAGAACGACTGCCACCCTCGCGAGCTGGGCGCGCTGCGCGCGTTGGGCCCGTACGACGCGCACTTCCTCCAGTACTCAGGAGCGATCTGGTACCCGATGGTCTATCGATGGGACGCGTCACACAGGGCCGAGCTCTCGCGTGCCAAGCGCGTGCGCCAGGGCCGGCGCGCGATGCACTTCGTCCGGGAGATCGGCGCGGCCCACGTCGTGCCGTTCGCAGGTCCTCCGGCGTTCCTCGACGAGGCGCTCTTCGACCTGAACGATCTCGACGACGATCCGACCAACATCTTCCAGGACCAGCCGAGCTTCCTGCGGACCCTCGAGTCCAATGGGATCGACCACGGACACCTCGCGGTGGCAGGCTCGGAGATCGAGATCGCGCCCGGGCGCTTCGAGGTGCGTCACCACACCGACGTGGAATCGATCTTCCGCGACAAGCATGACCATCTCACTCGGTATCGAGCGCGCCGACGCGCGGAGATCGCTGCCGCCCTGCCGAGAGCGACTGCCGCACCACCGGACCCAGACGAGGTCGTGCGGCGCCTGGCCGGGTGGATCGAGCCGCTCCTCGCCGACGCCCCGTCGGTCCGGCGCGCGCTCGGGGGGACGATCATGCTCGACGTGGGGCGCTTCGGCATCGTCATCGACCCGGAGAGCGCACAGGTCCGCAGGGCGACTCCGCTCGATGCCGGCTCGGCCGGCCACGGATTCTTCTTCGCCGAGGAGCTCCTTCGAACGCTGGTCGAGCGAGAGGTCGACGACTGGGTGAACGAGCTCTTCCTGTCCTGCCGCTTCGAAGCGACGCGACAGGGCGAGTACAACGAAGTGGTCTTCAGCTTCTTCAAGTGCCTCTCGTCTCGGAAGATGGCGTACCTCGAGGCGTCGCTCGAGCTCGCGGCGCGCCGGCACGATGACGGGGCGCCGGCGGAGGAGCTCTGGCTCTCGGGTGACTACCTCGTCCAGCGGCGGTGCCCCCATCTCGGCGCGGACCTCCTCCGGTTCGGTCACGTGGAGGACGGGATCCTCACCTGCTCGCTGCACGGCAACCGCTACGACCTCGCCACCGGGCGGTGCCTCACCGCGGAGGGCTTCGACCTCTTCACCGTCCGCGCGGGAGACCAGGACCGCGTCGAGGGTCGGTGACGAGCCTGCCCCTACACTCGTGCGGTGTCCCGACCGTCCGATGGCCGTGAACGGCGCTCCACGAAGCCAGGAGGGCGCGGCGCGCCCAGACCGGCAC
>JBOGGB010000349.1:0-4185 GCA_050743605.1 Acidimicrobiales bacterium | reverse complement strand
CCAGTTGTATGTGGATGTGTAGACGCGACGCGCTCCTGTGAACAGCGCCACCGCTGACGAGAGGATCTCGTCGACCGATGTCAGATTGCGGTCGAGGGTGCGTCCGACGTTGGTGACCACCCCGACGTCGGACTCGAGCGGCGCGAGGTTCGGCGTGAGCAGCTGGACGAGCTCGCTGCTCGCCTTGGAGAACTGGACAAGGGAGCTGCCGAGCTGCGCCCCGTGCGCTGAGATGACGCCGGAGACCGTGTCGTAGTCCGTGATGAGCTGCGTGATCTGGCCGGTGCGGGCGTCGAGAACGCCCGTCAGCTGTGCAAGGGAGCCGTTCAGCTGGCCCAGCGTCCTCGCCTTTGTGGCCAGCAACTGCAGCGTTCCGGCGGCGCCCGAGATGAGCCTTCTGAGGTCCTTGCCCTGCCCACTCAGGTCCTGGGCGAGGTTCGTGACGAGATCTCCGACCGCGTGAGGGTCGATCCGCTCCAGCGTCGTGCGCAGCGCCTTCAGCACCTGCTCCGTCGACACCGGCACGGCCGTACGGGACATGGGGATCACGGCACCCGGCCGGAGGACCGGGCCGCCGGTGTAGCCGGGCGACAGCTCGATGCTCGGCTCACCAAGGAGCTCGGGCGCGACGAGGGATGCCGTCACCGACGCGGGGACCGGGTGCCCACGCTCGATCGCTAGCCCGACCGCCACCTCGTCATCGACGTTGCTGACCGAGGTGACCGTCCCGACGGGTACGCCGAGAACTTCGACCGCGGCACCGGGGAAGAGACCGGGGGCCCTCGCGAAGCGCGCCAGCACCGGGTACGCAGAAGGGCCGGCGCTCGCCTCGACACCCGCAAGCGACGCGGCCGCGACCAGGGCCGCGACGAGTGCCCACCACCACCGCCTGCGCAGCGACACTCGCATCGCCCCCGAGGAGGAACCCGGCCGACTGCCCCCGTTGCCGCCGCCGCGCCATGGCGCAGTCCGAAGGAGGACCTGCTCTTCAGCACGCGTCGCCGAGGCCATCTAACCGGACCCCTCGAGGAAGGGGGAGAAGAGCTGGGCGAGCGCGCCGAGCCCGGAGTTGGGCGACGCCGACGAGGTCGTGGGTGCAGAGCCGGTGCCCGTCGCGCCGGTCGTGGGTGCCGAGCCGGTCGAGGTTGCGCCGGTCGTGGGAACCCCGCCAGATCCCAGTGTGAGAGAGGGCAGACCCGTACCCTCGACCGGGCCTGTCCGTGTGGCACACGGCAACGGTGTGGACCCGAGCGCGTCGTCGAGCGCAGTTGTGAAGGCACCGCACTCCCCGAGGACCCCGGCCGTGCCGGTGAGACCGGTCGTGCTGACGTAGATGTTCGCCCATGTGAGCGGTGCCGAGCCCGAATAGCCGATCGAGGCGAAGCCCTTGATCGCCCCACCGAGATAGGAGACGGCCTGTGCCAAGTCGTCTTCATGATGGCTCACCACGCCCAAGGTGGTCGTGAGATGCCCGATGAGCGCGTCGATCTGGGGCTTGTTCTCCGAGAGCAAGCCGTTGGTCTGCGTCGCCAGCGCGTCGAGGTTGTCGATGAGCGATGCGAGCTCGGTGCTGTGGCCGGCAAGACCGGCGGCAACCGTGTCGAGCTTGCCGATCGCTGTCGAGAGCTGATGATCGTGCCCGGCGAGGGTCGCGGCGAGCGTGTTCGAAGAGTCGATCAGCTGTCCGACCTCGGTGCTCCGGTGACTGACGGTCTGGAGCACTTTGCCCAGACCGTCGACGATCTGCGCGACCTGGTGCTCCTTTCCTTTCGTGATACTCGCGAGATCCTCGACCAGGTCGTTGAGCGCCTTCGTGTTCGCGCGTTCCATGAGGTGGCCCGCGGTGTTATCGAGCTGGTACAGCTCGGTCGGCACGGAGGTGTCGGTCAGGATCGCACCAGCCTGCAAGGGCCGGTCCCATCCCCCCAGGGGGTCGAGCGTCACGTCCACGATCCCGAGCAGGGTCTTCACCTCGATATCCGCCACGGTGCGCTCGGGGAGGACGACCCCGCGATCGATCGTCATCGTGACGTCGACGGCATTCCCGTGCTCGACGACCGAGTCGACCGTCCCGACTTTCACTCCCGCGAGCAGGACCTGTGTCCCCTTGGTGATGCCCGCAGCATTGGAGAAGCGGGCCGAGATGTCGTACCCGGACTGGAAGATGCTCCTGTTCAAGAAGAGGACCCCGGCGACGACTGCCAGCATGACGGCGATGGCGATCACGCCGATCGCTTTCGGTTGCCGCTCGGTGAAGGCCTTCATCCCGCCGCTCCGCTGGGACCGCCGGCGACCATACGCAGGACCGAGGGGAGGGCCGAGGGCCCGCCCGCGCCTGTGCCCGTGTCGCCTGTGCCTGCCGTGGTCTCCCCGGCCCCGGCACTGCGGGGGACCAGAGCGGAGCTCTGCGCCTGCGCGGTGCCCGAGCCGGGCAGGATCGAGGCCGGTGTGGGGAGGCTCAAGGGGGGGCCGCCACCGGGGCCCGAGCCTGTCGGCGGCGATGTCGGCTTGTCGAAGGCACAGATCGTCTGGTTGGCGAGGCAGGTGTAGATGGTCTGCACCTGGAACCACTGGCCGTAGCTCGAGATCTCGACGTATGGCGCCAGGCCCGCTCCGAGGGTGCCCAGGGATTTGGCGAGCGCGCCCTGGTGCGTGTCGATCGAGGCGGTCGCAGTGTTCAGGTCTGCGATGGTCGCGGAGAGCGTCGAGCGGTTCTGGCCGATGAGCGTCGCCATGTCGCCTGCGACCTCAGACAGGTTGCCTACAAGCGTGTCGAGCAGGGTGTTGTGCGACGCGAGCGCCCTGGCGACCGTATCCAGGTTCGTTACGAGGGTCCCGACGTCGCCGCTTCGCCGCGCGATGGCCGTGAGCACCTCGTCGAGGCTGCTGATCACCTGTGCGACTTGGGTATCGAGCGCACCGACCGTCTTCGACACCGTGGCGCCGTTGTCGAGAAGCCGGTCGATCTCCGCCGTGTCTCCGCTCAGCGCAGCGGACACGTTGACGACGAACGCATTGGCCTCCTTCGGGTTGATCGCCTGGAGCAGCGGGCCGAGCGAGCTCAAGAAGGCGTTCACGCTCGCGTCTGTGACGCTGTTGCTGAGCGGGATGGTCTCGTCGGCGCGGAGAACAGCCCCTCGCGGCGGAGGGTAGAGATAGACGTCCTTCTGGCCGATCACGTTCTTCCAGCGAAGGCCTACATCGGTGCCGCGGCGGATGGCGACAGTGTCGTCGACGCTCAGCCCGACGAGCGCGTGCGCCCTCTGGACGGCGATGGAGGACACCTGCCCGACCGGCACGCCGGCGACGTCCACGGAGTCACCGGTCGTGAGCCCTGTGACGTCTGCAAGCTGCGCGTAGATCGTGCGCCGGGAAGAGAAGAGCGAGATGTTCCCGACGTGGACCGCGAGAGCGACGAGCAGCACCACGCACGCGATCGCGAACACGGCAAACTTCCACAGGCTCTTCGGGAGCCGGCGCAGGCTTCCCGGGCTCGGCAGACGGGGACGTCTCATAACGTGCCCCCGAGAAGCGAGCTCACGTAGGAGCCGACGGAACCTCCCACCGCGGGCACCGGCTGGCCGAGAATCTGGTACACGGTTGTGCCGAGCCCGCCCGTCGCCCCGAGCTCAGGTGTCGCCACGGATGGCGTGCTCGCCGACGGCACCTCGGCGCCCGACGACGACGCGGTCGGCGGCGGCGCCGCAGCCTTCGTAGAGCCTGAGGAGCCCTGGAGCGAGTCGAAGGTGGAGAACTGCGCTTTGCATGTGAAGGGCGTGCCCGCTCCGGCAAGCGCCTGCTGGAGCGGCTCCAGGAACGAGAGCCCCTGCTCGGGGGGGGCCATGAGGTCGCAGACGAGCTGGTTGACCTGTGTGAACAGCACAAAGGTCGCGAAGTAGACGAAATGGCTCTTTGTCGGGAGCGTCTCCTTGCTGACTGCGGATCCCACTTTGTAGGCGTAGTGGTACGCGCCGTCGATGACCTGGCCGATCTCTGTCTGCTGCGCAGTGAGCACGCGTGCCGGGTTCGCCCCTGCGGCGAGCAACGAGTCGATTGTCGGCCGGTAGTCCGAGAGCAGCCGAGCCAGCTCCGCGGAGAAGGATGTCAGGTTCGCGAGCAACTTGCGGTAGTCGGCTGCCTCGTGGTTGAACGCCGGCAGTGCGACGTTCTCCGCGCGGGCGATGC
>JBOGGB010000348.1:0-3290 GCA_050743605.1 Acidimicrobiales bacterium | reverse complement strand
GGCGAGGCTTCCGACGAACAGGGCCCAGAGCACGCTCACGAGACCGATCGCCACGAGGTTGTTCATCATGACGGCGAGCACGTTCTTGGCTCGCACCATGCCGCCGTAGAAGATCGCCAGGCCCGGCGTCATGAACAGGACGAGCGCCGCCGAGACCAGCACCCAGGTGGTGTCAACGGCCTGCACGTGCACGACCTCTCGTCGTCAAGCTGCGGGCGCCCGGCGCCTTGCCGCCCGCTTCGACTCCGGCCCATGCACCGTCGGGGTGGCGTGCTCGGGGCTGCGGTGGCTGGGGTTCACGGCGGGGGTTCACGGCGGGGATTCTCCGGCGACGGCGCGGTGAGTGTCCCGGGAGAGTAGTGGGTGATCTTGGACCGCCCGCGGATCCCTGGGGCTCCGAGGGAGCGCCTCGGCTACGCCGGCGCGACGACCTCGGAGCTGTCGAGGAAGCTCTGTGCCGCGGCCCGGCCGCTCTCGTAGAGGCGCTGCCGGATCGCACGGTCGATCTCGAAGTCGGTCGCCTTGACCCCGAAGGTGTCGACGAAGATCGTGCGCTGAGCGACCGCCGGGTCCTCCAGCCGCATCTCGTCGTGCCAGTTCTGCATGGTTCCGAGAACGGCCGACGCGAGTGAAAGGTTCCCCCGGACCTCGTGGAGGACGGCGCCCGGCTGCGTCCTGGTCATGAGCTTGATCCCGATCGTGCGCCAGCGTGGCGGCCGGCCGTCACTTCGGTCGAAGGCGTCGACGGGGAAGTTCGAGAGCATCCCGCCGTCCACGAGCACCGAGGGCTCCGCCCCTGGCATCGGCAGGGCCACCGGGCGGAAGAAGAACGGTATCGACATCGACGCTCGTACCGCGTCGGCGACGAGCTGCGTGTCGGGATCGATCCCGTGGAGCGGGTAGTCCCAGGGCAGGCGCAGAAGCCGGCCCCTCGACACGTCCGTGGCCGTCACCAGGAGCTTGTACTGCATCGAGGCGGGCAGTTGGCTCTCCGGGTCGGGCTCGTGCAGGTCGTGGAACGTCTCCACTCCCAGCTCGGCCAGATGGTGCGAGATGAGCTCGTGCAGGTAGTCGCCGACGAAGATGCCGCGGTCGAGGAGGAGCGAGAGGCCCCTTCCGATGAGCGGCACCCGATCGAGCGCCGTGCCGTCCTCGAAGCCCTTGAAGTCGAGCGTGCCCATCACCTCCTGTAGGCGTGACGCGGGCATGCCGGCGGCGACGAGGGCGCCGACGATCGCGCCGGCGGAGCTTCCGGCCACGCGGTGGAAGCGATAGCCGTGCTCCTCGAGCACCGCGATGGCACCCACCAGGGCGATGCCCTTCACCCCTCCGCCCTCGAGGACCAGGTCGACGGTCTCACCCACTGCTCGTCACCCACCCCGTCCGCGGGTTGGTCTCATGTTGGGTGCGTGGCGGTTGGGTGCGTGGCGGTTGGGTCCGTGGCTGCGCTCAGGGGAGAGACTTGCCCCCCGGCGCCCGCGGCCTCCTCTTCGACGACCGCTCCTGAGCTTCCTCCCGCCACCATGAACTCCTCGCCCCCCTCGGGCGTCCTGGCCGAGAAGAGATCACGCAGGTGAGCATGGAGCCCGTGGACCTCGACCCGGTGCTCGCGGCGCCAGCGCCGGGCGAAGTACTCACGCACTCCCACCGACAGCCCGCCGAACACGAGGAAGAGGACGACCGTCATGACGAAGGGTGAGTGGCCGGTGGAGGCCGTGGGCGAGCGGACGACGAAGTCGATCAGCGCGAACAGCGCCAGACCGAACACCCCGGCCCATGCCGGGCCGCTCCACTCCTTGATCGTGCCCCCGGCGAGGAACCGCAAAGGCAGCATGCCCACGGTGCTGCCGACGATGCCACCGACGAACACTGCGGCCAGGAAGTCGTCGAGCACGACGAGGGGCACGAGGCTCGATCCGGCGGCCGCGTGGTTGACGGGGATCCAGACGAGCCAGGCCGCCACGCTCACCGCCAGCACCGCCAGCACCGAGAGCGCAGCGACGTGCCCGGCCTCGGTTCGTCGGAGCTGGCGCTCGAACACCACGGCGCACACCACCCCGTAGAGGTAGCCAGGCTCGAAGGCGGTCAGCCGGGACAGGATCACGCAGCCGAGCGCGAGAGGCAGTCCCCAGGGAAGCGCGTGCAGATGCTTCACGACCGAGTCGCCACCGCGGCGGTGGTACCGGTCGGTGACGAAGCCGGAGACGAAGATGCTGGCCAAGTTGGCGAGCGCGATCGCGAGGATCAGCTCCCCCGTCAGCGCGTTGGCGCCGAAGCTCGGGTCCAGGAGAGAGCCGAAGACGGCACCGATGAGGACGACGGTCGCGAATGCGGGAAGCTCGGCCCGCCAGCTCACCCATCCGCCCGCCGACCCCGCCGACACCGCCGCGCCCGCCAGCTCAGCCGCGCCCGCCAGCTCCCCTGGCGCATCCGTCCCACGCCGGACCCCGAGCCAGCGCCGGACCCCGAGCCAGCGCCGACGTCTGAACCAGCCGGCGATGAGGTCGTAGTTCTCCTGGAACGTCAGATTGAAGAGCTGCGCGGGGAACGTGATGAAGAGCGTCCCGCCTGCGGCAACCGCCACGCTCGCCGCGACCACGCCGGCGTTGGCGAAGGCCTGCGCCGGCGTCGGCAGCGAGGAGGCCAGGCTCGAGACGTCTGGCGAGCCGGCGCCATGGCCGATGCTCCACTGGGCGGCGATCTGGGCTGCGGACAGGTCCGAGTCGAACGCCGCGACCTGTGCCAGGGATCCTGCGAAGGGCTGGTTGTATTCGGTGTCGACCCAATACCCGATCCTCACCGTCGACGGGGTCGGGTTCGAGGGCATCGGCACGGTGCCCAGGCGCTTCCCGTCGAGGTACAAGGTCACCGCCTGCGAGCGCGCGTCGTAGGTGCCGGCGACGAAGTGCCAGCGACCGTCGTAGGGGTCGACGCCGCCGGGGGGCAGGCCCGTCGAGCCGTCCCAGGTGTCCCAGCGCACTGTGGTGGTGCCGAGGCTGTCCCACACGCCGAGGCCGGCGGCTGCGTGCGCAACGCCCCCCGGTCCGATGCTCACCACGAGCTCGTCCTGGTGCGTCGTCGTGCGGAACCACCCCTCGAGCGTGAAGTCGTGCGGGGGCACCACCCCCGAGTCGCCGGTGCTCGTCGCGACGTCTGCGCCCCCGGGCGAGCTCACGGCGCCGCTCGTGCCCGTGATCGGTCAGGGCCCGCCGAAGGTCACCCCCGAGCTGGCGAAGGTGCCGTCGTTCGCATGGCCCGAGGCGTCGCACAACGGCTGCCCGGCGCCCTGG
>JBOGGB010000347.1:0-1904 GCA_050743605.1 Acidimicrobiales bacterium | reverse complement strand
GGAGAGCTCTCTTCCGGGGAAGAACTCCTCATCCCGGCGCTCGATGGGGCCCCCGAGCATTCCGCCGTCGATCCAGCGACGCTCGACGCCGATGAGGTGGTTCACGATCCCCACGAGCGGCAGCAGCTTTTCCTCGGGTTGACGGTGCGCGTCCTCCTCGCTCACACCCGAGATGTTCCGCAGCACCGCGCCACGCAAGAACCCGAGCCACTCGAGGAGCAGCTCACGGTCGTCGCCGCGGTCGCGTGGAAAGTCGAAATCGGTGCTCTTGGGCACGGCACCACTGTAGGAAACTGCGAGCCTGGTGTCGTCACGACCTCAGACCCGCAGCATCTGGTGAGCTCGGTGCGCCCGGTGCGCCCGAGCCCTGCCAGTCCGCGAGACGACGAGCAGGACGACGAGCACGGCGAGGAGGGCGAGCGCGACGGCGGACAGCGTCGCTCCGAGGAGGAGCCCGGGCGCTGTGTAGCGCCAGGTGAGGACCCCCTGCCCTGCCGGGACCCGCACCATCTGCACGACTCCGGAGCGGCGCAGTGCGAGCTCGGACGGGCCGGCCGCTCCAGCGCCCGTCGAGGATGGGGCCCACCACGCGGTCCACCCCGGCTCCGCGGCGACGGCGCGCACCACGTCGACGCCGTGCGGTGAAGAGACGAGGGCGGTGCGCGGCTCGAGGGTCGGGCCCGACAGCCGGCGGACGGCGGCGCCGCGCAACGACTGCCCCGGCAGGGCGCGCAGCGACAGCGAGGAACGAGCCCGCACGTCGACGAATACTGCGAACGCACCGTCCTGGGTGCCGTAGCGCCAGTGGGGCGCGACGATCGCGTCCTGGAGCATGCCGTCGAGCGCGAACCACCGCCCGCTCGTCGCTTCGACGACCGGTGGCGAGATCGTCGCTCGCACGTTCGGGGAGACCACGAGACCGACCGCGTCGACGGACGAATGCCAGGCGGCGTCCCAGACGTCCGGGATGCCGCGCGACCCGGTGCCCCCGACGGCGCGGCGGGCTTCCACCGGCGCCCAGTCGACGCGACCGGTTCTGGTGAACAGCCCCACCCGAAGGTGTGAGCCCCGTGTGGGTGGGGAAGTCCCTGCTACGCGCACCTTCACTCTTGCCGATCGGACCTGCAGTGGAGTCCCGAAGAGCCAGCTCGCGATCCCGACTGCGGTCGTTCGCCGCGTGCCAGGCGGACGTGCCGCCGCGTGGGCGTTCTTGTCTGCGGTGATCAGGTACTGGGACGGCGCAAGCACCGCGACCGTGGACAGGGAGTCGAAGGCGTTGCCTGCCGCAGCGGCCGCCGAGAACACGTCCTGCCCCCTGCCCGCGGGATCGTGGACGCCGGTCTCGGCGGCGTAGTGGCCGTCGACGATCGAGCCGTAGCCCTGGACCGACCACGTGCCGTCGAGGGCGCTCGCGTCGGGCACGCCCAGGCGATCGAGTTCCGAGGCGTACAGGAGGCGGGGGTCGTAGACCGCGAACCGACCCGGCAGATGCAGCGCAGCGATCGGGCGGAGGCGGGCCGTCGAGGCTCTCGCCAGGCTCGCCGTCGCGCGGGGCGACGCCGAGCTCGGGGCGTCTGCCGCTGCGGACGTTCCCGTGCCGCTGTGTGGCGCTCCGACGGCGACGATCGTGGTGACGGCGAACACGGCGAGGTCCACTACGACGAAGGCGGCGGCGAGCGCCCCTCGGCGGCGTGGTGCGAGGCGCGCGCCCCAGACGACGAGTGCCAGCGCGCCGAACGCGAGGAGCAGTGACGGGACGAGCCACGGGCCGAGCGCGGTCGCGCTCGCCTCGGCAGCAGTCCTCTCGACCCCCATCCATTCGAGGAACGACGGCTCCACCCCCAGGGCGACCGCGACGATCAGGACGACCCCGAGTGGCGGGAGCGCGCCGAGCACGTGCTCGG
>JBOGGB010000346.1:0-7963 GCA_050743605.1 Acidimicrobiales bacterium | reverse complement strand
GCCGACGACGTCGGTGACGTGGACGTGGCGTCCGGGAAGCGAGCCTCTGAAGCGCGCGTCGCCGAACGCGGAGACCCCGCCGTTCGCCCCGACGAGCCAGTAGCCGCCTGCGTCCGCGGTCGCGGCGCTGCCGACGACGTCGGTGACGTGGACGTGGCGTCCGGGAAGCGAGCCTCTGAAGCGCGCGTCGCCGAACGCGAAGACCCCGCCGTTCGCCCCGACGATCCAGTAGCCCTTGCCGTCGTGGGTCGCCGCCGCGCCGACGATGTGGGTGACCGGTGCGGTCCCCGAGCTCGTCGGCTGCTCGTTGACCATGGCGAACGCGGCCTTTTGGCTCACACCTACGACGGAGGCGGTGACGACGTAGCCGCCGGAGACGCCGTTCGCCCGGAAGGCGGGTGCGACCGCGATGCCGGCGGCGTCGGTCTTCACGGTAACGGTGGTCTTGTGGTTCGGAAAGGCTCCGCTTGGCCCGTGGGACGGAGCCCTGAACGTCACTCCGACGCCCGGCACGGGGTTCTTCTCTGTATCGGTGACGGTCACCGAGAGCGGCACGGGAAAGGCGGTGCCCGCTCGGGTCCGCTGCGACGATCCGTCACCGGGGGTGAGGACGCTCGGCGTCGCTGCGAGGTTCGTGAGGGTGAACGCCGCTGCGACGTTCAGCCCTGTGGTCGTGGCGGTGACGGTGAAGGTCCCGGCTACCCCGTTCGCCCGGAGCTCGGGGGAGACGGCGACGCCGTCTGCGTCGGTGACGGCGGTGGCGCTTGCACCCCCGCCCACGAAGGTGGCGCTCGCCCCGCTGGCGGACGTCCCGGTAGAGAAGCTCACCTTGGCCCCTTGCACCGGGTCGCCGTCTGCGTCGGCCACCTTCACTTGGAGCGGATGGGCATAGGCCGCCCCGATGACGGCGGACTGCTTCGTGCCAGTCGAGGGGGCGATGGAGGCACCGCCGAGGTTCGTGAGGGTGAAGTCGGCGGCAGCACTGAGCCCTTCGGTCGTGGCGGTGACGGTGAAGGTCCCGGCCACGCCGTTCGCCTCGAGCTCGGGGGAGACGGCGACGCCTGTCGAGTCGGTGGAGGCGGTGGCGCTTCCACCCCCGCCCACGAAGGTGGCGCTCGCCCCGCTGGCCGACGTCTCGGCAGAGAAGGTCACCTGCGCCCCTTGGATCGGGTCACCGCTTGCATTGGTCACCTTGGCCTCGAGGGGGGCGGTGTAGGTCGCCCCGATGAGGGCGGACTGCTTCGTGCCCGCAGAGGCGGTGATCGAGGCGCTCACCCCTGCCGCAGAGTTGGTGAGGCTGAAGCCCGCCGTGCCCGAGACGACACTGGTCGTGGCGTTCACGTTGTAGCTCCCCTGGGTGTCGTTCGCCGTGAAGCGGGGTGCGGCGGCGACCCCCATGGCGTTGGTCGTGGCACTGGCGGTGCTCGTGTTGGTCGAAGCGAAGATGCCGCTTGCACCGGTGGTAGGAGCGGCGAATGTCACCTTCGCCCCCTTGACCGGGCCGCCACGGGCGTACACGGTGACCTGGAGCGGTGTCGTGAAGGCGGTCCCGTCCTGGGTCGTCTGACCTGTGCCTGCCGTGGCGGAGATGCCGTCGTTGGTGAGGGTGAAGCTGGCGCCCCCGCCCCCGCCCCCGCCTTCAGCCGAGGCGCTCACCGAGTACGTGCCCACTGTTCCGGTGGCATACAGCGTCGACGACTCGTAGGTGCAGTCGCCTGTGGCGTTCGCGGTGGAGTCGACGGGAGCGACGGTGTCGGTGTTCGTGCCGACCTGGGAGAAGTAGGCGGTCGCTCCCGAGCTCGGTGCACTGAACGTCACCGTGGTGGGGCAGGCGCTGTTAGCGGCGAGCCCTGAGACCGTGGCGACGAGGGGGTCGGGAAAGGCAGTGCCGAGCGCCGTCTCCTGGGGAGTGCCCGAGGTCGCTGTCACGCTGACCGGGCTCGAAGCAGAGGCGGAGGCGGAGGCGACGGCCCCGCCTCCGAGTGCCGCGACGAGGCTGATCGCAGCCGCCAAAGAGAGCTTCGCCATCATGGTCACACCGTCCTCAATGCTTCGGTCGGGGGCATGCGTGCTGCCCGAAGGGCTGGGATGAGGCCCGCGACCAGTCCGATGACCAGCGCTGCGCCGAACCCTCCGCCCCAGGCGAGGGAGGGCACGACGACGGCCCAGCCCTTGGTCGAAGCGTAGATGGCCGTCGCGGCGACGCCCGCCAAGATTCCGACGATGCCGCCCATGACCGACAACATGGCGGCCTCGGCAAGGAACTGGATGCGGATGTGGCCACGGGTGGCACCGAGCGCCCGTCGCAGCCCGATCTCCGAGCGCCGTTCGAGCACCGAGATGACCATGATGTTGGCGACGCCGACGGCACCGATGAGGAGCGCCACCGCCCCGAGGCCGAGGAACAGCCCGTTCAACGCGCTCTTGGCGTCGGCTTGGGCGACCAGTGCGGAAGAGGGTTGGGAGACGTCGACGTCGCTGGGCGACTGGGGATTGGCCGTGTCGGCCAACACTGCGTGCACCGCTGTCACCTGTGTTGTCAAGGTGCGCAGGTAGACGGTCGAGGGATGGCCGTCGAACTGGAGGTAGGTCTCTGCCGCCCCGAAGCCGACGAGCACCGATGTGTCGATCTCAGGGACGAGGACCGAGGAGCTCAGGATACCCGTCACGTAGAACCACTGGTTTCCGAGCCAGATGCGCAGCCCGGGGTAGACGTGGTCGATGCCGAGGCGCTGGGCGGCCACCGAGCCGAGCACGCACACCGGCTCTTTCGCGGTCGCGGCATTCAGGTACGTGCCAGCCTTCACCGTCGCGTCGACGGTGCGGGGGAGCCCGGTGCTCGCTGCATCGATGCCCAAGCCGTTCGTTGTGATGGGGTTCACGAGCGGGCTGCGGTACACGTCGCCAGTCACCGAGCCGGTGTAGGACACATGGGTCACCGGCCCGATCCGTCCGATCATGGCCGGAGCCTGCTTGGGCAGCTCCGCGGTGTGGCCGAACAGTGTCTGACCGTTCGTCACCACGAGGAGGTTCGTACCGAGCTTGTTGATCTCGGCGAGCAACCCTGCCTTCGAGGACGACGAGAGCCCGAGCACGGCCACGATGGCCGCGACCCCGATGGCGATGCCCAGCGCGGAGAGCGCGGCGCGAAGCTTCCTCGTGCGGAGCCCGAGCGCTGCCACTCGCAGCTGCACGCCCGGGCTCATGTGCCGTACCTCGATTACCGCCGGGGCGATCGTCGGGCTCCGGAGCCCACGTGTCGTCACCGACTCCGTCACCTGTGGGAGCTCCCCACGGCATCGGGCGCCGGCGTCGCCGCGACGGAGTCTGTGACGATGCGCCCGTCGAGCATGCGGACCTGGCGCGGCAGGCGTCCGGCGACGGCCTGGTCGTGGGTGATGACCACGATCGTCGCCCCTTCGGCGTTGAGCTCGTCCAGCAGTGCCAGGATCGAGGCGCCGGTGGCCGAGTCGAGGTTGCCGGTCGGCTCGTCGGCGAGCACGATGGCCGGCCGGCCCACGAGGGCGCGCGCGATCGCCACGCGCTGGCGCTCGCCGCCCGAGATGCGGGTGGGATCGAAGCGAGTGCGATGTGCCAATCCCACCTTGTCCAGGGCCTCTCTTGCTGCCCGGCGCCGGTCTTGCGTGGGAACCCCTGCGTACAAGAGGCCGTCGGCAACGTTCTCCAAGACGCTCTCGTGCTCTGCCAGGTAGAAATTCTGGAAGACGAAGCCGATGCGCGTGGCGCGCAGCGCCGAGAGCTCGCGCTCGGACATGGCCTGCACGTCGAAGCCGGTGATGCGCACGCTTCCCTCGGTCGGGCGGTCGAGGGTGCCCATCACGTGCAAGAGGGTGGTCTTCCCCGATCCCGACGGCCCCACGATCGCGATGAGCTCGCCTGCTCGCACGGTGAGGTCCACGTGGTCGAGGGCGACGACCGGAGGGTCGGCGTCGTAGACCTTCACGACCGATGTCATCTCGAGCACGGGCCATCCAAGACCGTCGCTCATGTGGAGGGCACCACCACTCGCATGCCGATGTGGATCTGAGAGCCGCTCACCTGGACGAGGCCCTCCTGGTCGTCGAACAGCCCGGTCGTGACCGGAACCAGGTAGTGGGGGCCGTGGGCGGGGACGACCTCGAGCGCGTAGCCGCCGCTCGAAAGCGCGAGGAGCGCGTCGACCGGCACCACCAAGACGTTCCGGACACTCGCGTTCGTGATCGACACGGTCACCGGGGCCGAGGCGAAGTTTCCGATGGACGAGGGGTCCGAGGGGGTGACGTCGACTGTGATGGTGGGCGTAGAGCCGCCTGTGTGTGTGTTGCCGCTGCTCGAGGGGACGGTCGCCACGGTGCCCACGTAGGAGACCACGCCCGGGGTCGTATCCTGATCGGGGAGCGTGATGGTGACGGGGTCGCCCACCTTCACATCGGCCTGCAAGTCGGCGTCGAGGAGGATGGCGACCTGCTTCGTGGTGGAGCTCGCGGTGAGGACGGTCGAGCCAGGTGCCGCGCTCAGGCCCAACACGCCTGTCACTTTCGTGACCCGTGCCGACGTCGGCAGGAACACCACCTGACCGAGCGCGAGGTTGCCGGTCTCCGTCAGTCCGGTGTGCGCCTGGAAGGCGTCGACCGCTGAAGCCGTCTGGGCGGTGAACGTGCCACCGGCAGGCGCCGCGTACCCGAGGGCGCGAAGGTCACTGTTCAGCTCTGCCACGTCGGGACCGCTCTCGCCCACGTCGAGGTTGCGGGTGGCAGGGGTGGTGCCGTAGAGGAGGACGACGGGTGTGGTGCCGACCGTGTAGAGGGTCTCGCCATCGGTCACCACCGCACCCACCTTCGGCAGCTTCGAGTAGGCGCCGCCCCGGATGCTCTCCGCTTCCTCTGCCGCGGCCAGCGCGACCTTGGCGTTGGCCAGTGTCTGCTCGGCGGCGGCAAGTGTGCTCTCGGCCTTCGTGGCGCCTTCGGACTGCTTCTTCTTCGCCTGGCTGAGGGCCGTCTCGTCTTGTGTGACCTTCTGGTTGCCCTGGGTCACGCTCATGTGGTCGGTTGTCACCTGCTGATCGTCAGTGGTCACCTGTGACTCGTCGCTCGAACAGGTCGTGCTGGTCGACCCGGCGCCGGCGCAGTCGCTCTCCTCCTTGGCCTGGGCTGCAGCAAGCGTCGCCTCTGCGCTGTCGAGCATCTTCTCGTCGGCGGCCACTGTGGCCTTTCCCTGAGCGAGCGCCTGCTCGGCGCTCGCGACGGCATCGGCTGTGGCTGTTGTCGCGGCTTCGAGGCCCTTCACCTTCGTCTCGGCGCTCGTGACCGCGGCATCGTCTTGCATGACGCTCTGCGGAGCGGTACCCGAGGGTGCGGTGACGGTGTAGGTGCCCGTGTACCCGAGGGTGGCTGTCACCTCGGTCTGCGACGACAGATTCTCGCGTGCGATGGCAGAGGTCGAGTACGACTTCGACGCGGTGGGGGTGGTGGGCTTCGCGAAGGGGTCCACGATCCCGACCACGGCGCCTGCGACGACGAGGAGGGCGACGAAGAGCAGTGCCGCCCGCCGGCGCGAGCGCAGAGCTCCAGCGAGCCGGGCCCGGCCCCGCTGCAGAACGCTCCCGCCACCGGCGATGGGCGGCACCCGAGGGTCGCCCGTGCCTTCGAGGCGGCCGGTGGGCGGCGCGCCGACCTGGGGCACCTGTTCGGTGGGATCACCGGTGCCGCCGTCGCCAGGGGGCTGCATCACCGGGGCCCGAAGCTCGCGCGAGCGCGCGAGTCGATCGTGCGGTCGAAGAGGGTCTTCACGCCGGGCGAAGCGACGCGTCGATGATGACCGGGCCGGCGCTTGACTTCCTCATGAGACGTCCCTCCGTTGGCCGAGGTTTCTCCGGCACGTTGAGCTCGGAACCAGTCGATGTTGTACACCCGCGGGTGTTGCGTCACAGTTGCGCCGAGCTCTGCGCCGTCCGAGAGCCGGGTGCGCCCGGCGTTGGCTTCGGCGTTCATTTCGCTGCCTTTCACCGTGGTGGCCGTCGCAGTGGCGGATATCGCGGCCGCGGATATCGCGGCGGCGGGTGTCGAGGGCATTTGTACAGGAAGCAAGGTGACACCAAGGTCACAGCTGTGACCTGGCTGTGACCTCGGACCTGCGCTTCTCAGCCTCCACCGCGGCCGGGCAGCCCGGGCAGGCGCAGCAAGACGGCCCCCGTCTGGTTCAGAGCAGCCGTGAGAAGGCGACACCGAGCCGTCTCCCCGATCGCGTCACCCTCCTGACCGGCCGCTGTCGGGGAGTCCCGCAGGGATGAGCTTTTCGCAGATGTCGAGGGCCTGCCTGACCAGAGGTGATGTCAGATCGACGAGGTGTTCGAGCTTGGGGAACTCGACCGTGCCGCCTGTGAACGTGGGGTCGGGGAAGTCGGTGACGCCGTGCGCTCGCATGCACCGAGCCGCTCTGAGATAGTCCCCCCGCTGCTTGGCCGTGATCTTCTGGACGGGCTTCCCGCTCAGGGAGCCTCCGGCGGGGAGCAGATGCTTGCAGGCATTCTGGGCAGCGCCGAACTGAGATGTGCTCACCCCGTGTGCCGCGCTGACGACGCCTTCTTTCGGGATCCCTCCTGTGCTCGCGGGGTCGGGGAAGTCCGGCACGCCGTGCGACCGCATGCACGAGGAGTACGCGAGAAGCCCCGTGGGGGTGGTCGTGGAGCCGTTCGCTGCGCCCGGCGTCGATGCGCCACCGCCGCAGGCGGTAAAGGCGATGCCTGCAGCGAGGATCCCGGTCGCGAGCAACGCGGCACGACGTAACGAAGGTACGCGGGGGCCATGAGCGTCAGCGAGAGGGTGCATGCCAGCCAGTGTCGTCGCCGGGGTGACGTGACGCATCCGGCGATGGAGTGATTGCGGCTCCCTCCTTGGAGGGATGTCGTGGCGGCGCGGCGGAGGTAGCGTGCCTGCGTGTTGGGCAGAGTGAGGCGCAGCTTGTGGGGAGTGTCACGTCGGCTGATCACTTCGTACGCCCTGGTCACGGTTTTCGCGGTCGTGCTCGTCGAGGCGTTCGTGCTCGGCTACCAGGTTCCCAAGCTGTTGAGCGATGCCGAGCTCCATACTCAGGTGGGCGTCACCGCGGAGAGCTTCTGGAGCCAGCTCAGCCAGCGCTATCCGGACGGCGTGCCGGCCGGGACCCTGCTCGCCGAGCGTGGCCAACGCACCGAGCGCAGCACTGTCCGGACGTCGCCGAACAGCAGCGCGCTCGTCGTCCCAGCCGTCACCGGTGCGATCAGCAGCCATAAGAGTGTGACCGCCGTGGTGGCGATCTCGGAAGACGGCACCATCATCGCTTCCTCGGCGCCGTCCCGGTACCCGGCCGGACAGTCCGCGACGAACGGCCTCCCCGCCGCCACCGTGGCGGCGATCAAGGCTGGCCTCTTGAAGGGCGTTTCCGGGGGCATCGGGTCCACCCCGTACGGCAGCGTTTCGTGGACGCTGTATGGAGGGGCGTATCTTCCGCTGCTCCCGCCAAGCACCACCGGTCTCGCCTATCTCTACGTGCAAGCCCCGCAACCGAGCGGGCTCGTGAACCCGATCTCGGCCTGGGGCGATCTGGGCAAGATCTCGGGCGGCGGCACCGTGTCCACCACCTTCGATGCCCTGCTGCTGGTGATCGTGCCCCTCGTCGCGCTGCTCGGGTTGCTCGCCTCTCGCCGGCTGGTGCGCAGGGTCCGCCGCCTCGAGCGTGTCGCCGTCGCGGTCGCTGGCGGCGACTACACCTTCACCGTTCCGGGCTCTGGAACGGACGAGGTGGGCAGGCTCGAGGCGAACTTCGCGACCATGACCCAACAGCTCAGCTCCGCAATCGTCGCCGAACGGGAGCGCGCCAGCAGTGAGGCGCGCGCCGCCGAGCGGTCAAGGATCGCTCGGGAGATCCATGACGCGATCTCTCAGCACCTCTTCGGCCTGCGCATGATCGCCTCCGGGATGCGCCG
>JBOGGB010000345.1:0-1790 GCA_050743605.1 Acidimicrobiales bacterium | reverse complement strand
GGGGAGACCCTCACGCCGGGTTCTGCGAGAGCCGGGGGGTGCGATTCCCCCCGGCCACTCACCTGGAATCCGAGTGTCTCGCGCGGCCGATTGTTGAGGCTCGCCGCGAACCCAGACCTCCTTGCATAGAAGCGCTCAGACACGCTGTGAGCTGGAAGTATCCACCACCTCGGCTCCTCGAAGTGAGATAATTACTTCGGTGTAAATATCGACTTTGGGGAGGCCTGATGGCGGCGAGCACACTTGGGACGGTGGTCCCCCTCCCGCTCTTCCCCGCCGGATCGCTCCACGTCGCAGACGGCGTCGCGTTCGTCGAGGACTCCGAGGGGAACGGCTCGGTGTTCTTGTGGGGGATGGCCGCGTGGAGCTGGACGGCAGGTGACTCTGCGGCGAGAAAGCTCGCCGCGGTCCAGCTCACCGAGTCACGGGCCGCTCGCCAGCGCCAGGTCGCCGCAGCCTTTTCGGTGAACGAGGACTCCGTTATGGGCTGGCGCAACGCCTATGACGCGTCCGGTGTCGGGGGCCTCATCGAGCGCCGTCGCGGTCCGCGCGGGCCCTCGAAGCTCACCAATGACGCCGCTACAGAGATCCGCCGTCTTCGCGACGAAGGCCTCAGCCTTGTCAAGGTCGCCGAGCTCGCGTCGGTCTCCACCGACACCGTGCGCCGGGCGATCGCCGCTTCTCCTGCACGTTCAGCAGCACCAGAGGCGAGAACCAAGGCGCTCGTCCCGCTCGCCCGCCCGGCGGAGCGCTCCGCCGAACGCGTTGCGGCCCGCGCCGGGCTGCTCACCGAGGCTGCGCCGGTGATCTGTCAGGGTGGGGCGCTCCCGCTCGCCGGTTGCCTCCTCGCCCTCCCCGGCATCGTCGCCAGCGGGCTTTTGGAGATCGCCTCTGTGATCTACGGCACCGGGCGCCACGTCGCCGGCGTGCGGCGCTCCGCCTTCTACGGCCTTCGGTCGCTCATCTTGTCGATCTGCTTCGCGGCGCTCATCGGCGAACCGCGCGCCGAGGGCCTCACCCGGCTCGACCCTGTCGACGTCGGTCGCCTGCTCGGTCTCGACCGGGTCCCCGAGGTCTCCACGCTCCGGCGTCGGACCGCAGAGCTCGCGCAGATGGGCCGCTCGACGGAGCTGATCGAGGGCCTCGCCCGGCACCACCTCGACGCGCATGACGAGGCGAGTGGCATCTTCTACCTCGACGGACACGTCCGCGCCTACCACGGCGGGCGGGAAGTTCAAAAGGCCCACGTCGCCCGGATCCGCCTCGCGATGCCCGCAGAATCCGATACCTGGTGCTGTGACGCGAACGGCGACGGCCTCCTCGTCTGGTCGAGCGCTCCGGGAGCTGGGCTCGGCGGAGAGCTGCGCACCGTTACCAGAATGATCCGGGTCCTCGTCGGGGACAAGGCCCGACCGACGATCGCCTTCGACCGCGGCGGATGGTCGCCCCGACTGTTCGCCGAGCTCTCCCTCGCGGGCTTTGATCTCCTCACCTACAAAAAGGGCCCGAGCGAGCTCCTCTCTCTCGAGGCGTTCTCCAGCCACGTCTTTGTCGACAAGGCCGGCCACCGCCACGAGTACCTGCTCGCCGACCGCCCGGTCGAGCTCGCCTACGACACGGGCAAGCGGCACTTTGCCTGCCGGGAGATCGTCCGCCTCGACGAGACGACGGGCCACCAGACCCAGATCATCACGACCCGTGGCGATCCCGATCCCGGCGCGATCGCGCACCAGATGTTCAGTCGCTGGCGGCAGGAGAACTTCTTCAAGTACATGCGCGCCCACTACGCC
>JBOGGB010000344.1:0-2103 GCA_050743605.1 Acidimicrobiales bacterium | reverse complement strand
GTGCTTCGTCACGGTCCGCGGGCTCGCCCCATACGCCAGGGCCCGTGAGCTGCATGGCGCCGAAGCCCAGCCGGTGCACTACGAGATCGCCGCCAAGGCGAAAGGTGCCCGACGCGGTCGCTGGCCGTGCGGTGGAGGTCATGCGGTGGTTCTACCCGTCCTCCGCGAGGGTCGTGCGCACGCCGGCTGCAGGGCGACCCTCCGTCCAGCTCCCTCCCCAACCGCCGTACGCTGGGCAACCGTGCCGTCTGGATCGCCGCATGCGAACGTGCCGCTTCCCGCGTGGATCCGGGCGCTCCCGAAGGCCGAGGTGCACGTCCACCTCGAAGGCTGCGTGCCCGCAGCGACGATCGGCTTCGACGACCCCTCCCGCGCGGGAGTGCCGCTCGATCCGTCCACGGGCGTCCCGCAGTTCTCAGGACTGGCAGAGTTCCTCTCCTACCTCGACCGCTCGTGCGGACTCGTCACCGAGGGACACCAGGCCGAGTCCATCGCGTACGCACTGACCGAACGGGCGGCTGCGAACGGCGTGCTGCACACCGACGTCATCTTCAACCCGACGCACTGGCCCGCATGGCACGACGACCTCGAGGCGTTCGTCGCCCGCCTCGACGCGGGCCTCTCTGCAGGAGAGGAGGACTTCGGCGTCACGGCCGCGCTCTGCCTCAGCCTCAAGCGCACGCAGCCACCGGCGGAGTCCGTCGAGCTCGTCGACTGGCTCCTCTCCACCCGACCCCGCCGGATCGTGGCGCTCTCGGTGGACGGCAACGAGGCCGCCGCGGGGCCGACCGCGGATCGGTTCGCACCGCTGTTCGCCCGCGCCAGGGCCGAGGGGCTGCGCACCTGCGCGCACGCGGGCGAGTCCTCCGGTCCCGACGGCGTGCGCGACGTCGTGGAGCGCCTCCACGTGGAGCGCGTCGACCACGGGGTGCGCGCCCTCGAAGATCCGCTCCTCGTGGCGGCGCTCGCCCGGACAGGCATGCCGCTCGACGTCTGCCCGACCTCGAACGTGCGTCTCGGCGTGGCGCCGTCGCTCGCCGACCACCCCATCGAGGCGCTGCGCGCCTCGGGGGTCCGCGTGAGCGTGAACACCGACGATCCGCTCATCTTCGGGACGACCGTTGCCGGCGAGCTCGACCTCTGCGCGGCGACCTTCGGCTGGGACCGGGAAGTGGTCGCGCAGATCGCGCGCACCTCGATCGAGTCCTGCTTCGCGCCGCCCGAGCGCGTGAAAGAGCTGCTCGCGCTGCTCGATGCCGCATCCCGTGACGATTCGCCGGCACGCAGGCCGTCGAGAGTGGAGCGAGGACGGTGAGCACGGACCGGTCCAGGGCGCCCGGGACCGCCGGCGGGGCGCCGGAAGAGGCGCCGGAAGAGGCGACGGAAGAGGCGACGGAGTGGGACGGCGCCGAGTACGACCGGATCGCCGACCCGCAGGCTCGCTGGGGGAGGATCGTCCTCGACCGCCTCGCGCTCGGTGGCGACGAGACCGTTCTCGACGCCGGGTGCGGTTCGGGACGGGTCACCGAAGCCCTCGCCGAGCGGCTCCCCGGAGGGAGGGTCGTCGCGCTCGACGCGTCCGCGTCCATGCTCGCGCATGCCGAGCGCCGGCTCGCTGCCCATGGCACGCGCATCCGCTACGTGCGGGCGGACCTGCTCGCGCTCGAGCCGCGGCTGCTCGGCGACGATGCACCCGTCGACGCGGTGCTCTCCACCGCGACGTTCCACTGGGTGACCGACCACGACCGGCTCTTCGCTGCGCTCGCGCGGGTCATGCGTCCCGGGGCGCAGCTCGTCGCGCAGTGCGGAGGGGAGGGGACCATCGACAACGTCATCCGCGCGGTGAGGTCGCTCGGGGTCGAGCGCGCGGGCACCTGGCTCTACGCAACTGCCGAAGCGACCGCCGGTCGGCTGGCTCGGGCGGGGTTCGCCGACATCCGGACCTGGACGCACGACGAGCCGACGCCGTTCGAGCCGGGTGCACCGCTCGTCGACTTCCTGGAGACGGTCTGCCTGCGCGAGCACCTCGCCACGCTCCCGGAGCCGGAGCGCCGACCCTTCGCGAGCCGAGTTGCCGCGGCGATGGGCGAGCCGGTGCTCGAC
>JBOGGB010000343.1:0-2057 GCA_050743605.1 Acidimicrobiales bacterium | reverse complement strand
CCGTCCGTCGTGACGTCGAGCACCGCGAGGTCCGTCACGATCCGGTCCACGACACCCGCGCCGGTCAGGGGAAGGGAGCACCGCTCCACGACCTTGCGGGAGCCGTCCCTGGCGACGTGCTCCATCGTCACGATCACGCGGCCCACGCCGTGCACGAGGTCCATCGCCCCGCCCATCCCCTTCACCATCTTCCCGGGGATCATCCAATTCGCGAGGTCGCCTGCCGCGGAGACCTGCATTGCCCCGAGCACCGCGGCGTCGACGTGCCCGCCCCGGATCATCCCGAACGAGAGCGAGGAATCGAAGAACGACGCGCCAGCCTCGATGGTCACCGTCTCCTTGCCAGCGTTGACGAGATCGGGGTTCTCCTCCCCCTCGTAGGGGTACGGGCCGACGCCGAGGATCCCGTTCTCGCTCTGCAGCACCACGTGCACGCCGGGCGGGAGGTGGTTCGAGATCAGCGTCGGTAACCCGATGCCGAGGTTCACGTACTCGCCGTCCCTCAGGTCCATCGCCGCCCGGGCGGCGACCTGGTCGTGCGTCAGGCTCATACGGCACCTTCACGCGCCGCGCCACGCGCCTCCCCGCCTGCCCTCTCGCGCCGCGGGCGGAGCGTGCGCTTCTCGATGCGTTTCTCGCGCGCACGCTCCGCCTGGACGACGCGCTGGACGAAGATGCCGGGCAGGTGTACCGACGCGGGGTCGAGCGCCCCGGCAGGCACGAGCTCCTCCACCTCCGCGACGGTGACCCGGCCGGCCATCGCGCACAGCGGGTTGAAGTTCCGGGTGGCCAGGTCGAAGACGAGGTTGCCGGCAGTGTCCCCCCTCGTGGCGCGGACGAGCGCGAAGTCGGTGCAGATGGCGTGCTCCAGCAGGTACGGACGCCCGCCCAGCTCGCGAACCTCCCGCGGCGGGGAAGCGACCGCGACCGTCCCGTCGGGGCGGTAGCGCCACGGCAACCCACCCTCGGCGACCAGGGTGCCCACGCCGGCCGGGGTGTAGAACGCGGGGATCCCGCACCCGCCGGCCCGCAGGCGCTCGGCAAGCGAGCCCTGCGGCACGAGCTCCACCTCGAGCTCACCCGCGAGGAACTGGCGGGCGAACTCCCTGTTCTCCCCCACGTAGGAGCCCGTCACCCGAGCGAGGCGATGGAGGTCGAGAAGGCGCCCGAGCCCGAAGCCGTCCACTCCGCAGTTGTTCGAGACCACCGCCAGCTCCGTCGCCCCGTTGTCGGCCACCGCATCGATCAGGTCCACCGGGACCCCGCACAACCCGAACCCTCCGACCGCCAACGACGCCCCGTCGGCGACGTCCGCCACCGCGGCGCATGCGCTGGCGACGACCTTGCTCGATGCCATACCCTCCTCCTCGCCCACGCTCGTGGCGGTTCTCACTGGCCGATGCGGCCGTCGATGCGCTCGCGCAGCAGGTCTGCGTGCCCGTTGTGCCGGGCGTACTCCTCCACCATGTGGATCAGCACCTCGCGCAACGAGACGTCGCCGTGACCAGGGATCGCGGCGCGCATCCCCAGGTCTGCATGCTCGTCGAGGAACCGCTCTGCCCACGCGACCTCCTCCCCCCACGCGGCCCACGCCTCCGCCACCACCGCGGCGTCGGGCAGCGCGCCGTCGAAGTCCGCGTCGGCGTGGTCGGGGAGCCGGAAGCGGCGCTCCACGTCCTCGCCCGCCATCACCCGGCGGAACCAGTGCCGCTCGACGTCGGCCATGTGGCGCACCAGGCCGAGCAGCGAGAGCGACGACGGCTCGACTGAGCGGCGCGCGAGCTGCTCGGGTGTGAGCCCGTCGCACTTCAGCTTCAACGTCTCGCGTTGGAAGCGGAGGTAGCCCGCGAGGGTCGCACGCTCGTCGTCACCGGCAGGCAACCCGGCGCCGCGTGGATCCTCCGCAGGCTCGACGAACCGGCCGGCACGACGCTGGGGACCTGGCATGCCGAACATCATGGCCCGCCGGCGCCCGCGAGACTGGGGCTCGTGCTCCAGGCGGTCGTGTTCGACCTCGACGGCGTCCTCCTCGACTCCGAGCAGCTCTGGGACGCGGC
>JBOGGB010000342.1:0-3613 GCA_050743605.1 Acidimicrobiales bacterium | reverse complement strand
GCTCGAGGTAGTCGTCGCAGAAGGACCAGAAGAAGCTCTCGGTCGCCTCGAGCGCCCTGGTGTGGTCGTAGTGCTCCAGTGCTGCGGTGGCCTCGACCACGACCGTGCCGAGCCGCCGCAGGAGGTCCCCGTCGATGGGCTCGGTCGGCAGGCCCTCGAGCGCACCCGCGGTGCCTGGGGTGCCGGCGCCTGTCAGGCGGCCCAGGACGAACTTGGCTGCGTTCAGGATCTTGATCGCCAGCCTGCGCCCGACTTTCATCTGACCCTCGTCGAGCGCCGTGTCCGTTCCCAGCCTGCCGCTCGCCGCCCAGTAGCGGACCGAGTCCGCTCCGTGGCGCTCGAGATACGGCAACGGCGTGGTCGCGTTACCCTTGGACTTCGACATCTTCTTGCGGTCGGGGTCGACCACGAAGCCCGAGATCGCCGCGTCGGACCAGGGCAGCCCTCCGAGCTCGAGCTCGGAGCGGACGATGCTCGAGAACAGCCACGTCCGGACGATGTCGTGCGCCTGCGGGCGGAGGTCGAGGGGGAAGACCCGCTCGAAGAGGGCGGGATCCTCCTCCCATCCTGAGACCATGAACGGAGTGAGCGAAGAGGTCGCCCACGTGTCCATCACGTCGGGGTCGCCGACGAAGCCCCCTGGGCGTCCGCGCCGGTCCGGCTCGTAGCCGTCGGGCGCGTCCGTCGAGGGGTCCACCGGGAGGCGGTCCTCTGAGGGGACGAGGCGTCGGTCGTAGCGGACCGCGCCGTCGTCGCCGATTTCGTACCAGACAGGGAACGGCACGCCGAAGAAGCGCTGGCGGCTGACGTTCCAATCGGCGTTGAGCCCCTCGACCCAGGAGCGGTAGCGGTGGGCCATGAACGCCGGGTGCCAACGGAGCTCCTCGCCACGCTCGATGAGGCGCTCGCGCAGCGGCAGCGTACGGACGAACCACTGGCGCGACGAGACGATCTCCAGCGGACGCTCGCCGTTCTCGTAGAACTTCACCGGGTGGACGATCGGGCGGGGCTCGCCGACGAGGCCGCCCGCGCTCGTAAGCAGCTCGATGATTCGCTGCTGCGCCTGTCGGACGGTCCTCCCTGCGAGCTCTCCGTAGGCGCTGAGCGCGGCGTCGGGATCGTCGGACTCCCATCCCGGAGCTCCCCAGGCCACGGGCTCGAGCCGGCCCTCACGCCCGACGACGGTGCGCGTCGGGAGCCCGAGCTCGCGCCACCACACGACGTCGGTGGTGTCGCCGAAGGTGCAGACCATGGCGATCCCGGTGCCCTTCTCAGGGTCGGCCAGCGGGTGGGCGACGACGGGTACCCGCACCCCGAAGAGCGGAGTGCGGGCGCTGCGCCCGAACAGCGACCGGTACCTGGCGTCATCGGGATGGGCGACGAGCGCGACGCAGGCCGGGAGGAGCTCGGGCCGCGTCGTCTCGATGTCCACGGTCGACTCGCTGTCCCCTGTCGCCTGCAGGGCGGCCCTGGCCAGGGCGAAGCGGATGCGGTGGTAGGCGCCTGGGCGCTCGCGGTCCTCGAGCTCCGCCTGGGAGACGGCGGTGCGGAAGTCGACGTCCCAGAGGGTGGGGGCCTCGTGCTGGTAGACCTCGTCCCTGGAGAGCATCCGCAGGAAGGCCCGCTGCGACGTCCTGCGTGCCAGTTCGCCGATCGTGGTGTAGGTCCGGCTCCAGTCCACCGAGAGCCCGAGCGCCCGCCACAGATGCTCGAAGGCGCGCTCGTCCTCTGCCGTGAGCCGGTGGCACAGCTCGACGAAGTTCGGCCGGGACACCGGGACGAGCTCACCGCCCCGCTGCGGCGGCGGCTCGAACCCGGGGTCGTAGGCGAGATCGGGGTCGCAGCGGACCCCGAAGTAGTTCTGCACGCGGCGCTCCGTGGGGAGCCCGTTGTCGTCCCACCCCATCGGGTAGAGCACGGCTCTGCCCTGCATCCGCCGGAAGCGCGCCGTCACGTCGGTCTGGGTGTAGGACATCGCGTGCCCGATGTGCAGGGTGCCCGACACCGTCGGCGGCGGGGTGTCGATGGCGAAGACCCGCTCCGCCGGAGCGGCGAGGTCGAAGCGGTACGTGCCCGCCGCTTCCCAGGCGCCGCCCCACTTGTCCTCGAGCCCTTCGAGGCTCGGCTTCTCGGGGACGTGCACCCCGCCAACTCCCGAAGCTTCTCCTGGTGCCGACATGACCGCGTTACCGTACCTTCATGTTGCGGCTCCACGACACGGCGACGGGCGCGGTCCGACCGCTCGAGCTGCGGGAACCGGGTCGCGTGTCCATGTACGTGTGCGGCCCGACCGTCTACGAGGAGCCCCATCTCGGCCACGGTCGCTTCACCCTGGTCTTCGACGTCCTGCGGCGCTACCTCACCTTCGTCGGCTTCGAGGTGGTGCACGTCTCGAACGTGACCGACATCGACGACCGCATCATCGAGCGCGCGGCGCGCGAGTGCCGCACCGAGCCGGAGGTCGCTGCCGAGCACGAAGCGACGTGGTGGACCGCGATGGACGCCCTGGAGGTGCTGCGGCCGTCGGCGGTGCCCCATGCGACCGGAAGCATCCCCGGCATGGTCGAGCTGGTCGGCGATCTCGTCCGGCGCGGCTCGGCCTACGAGACCGAAGACGGCGTCTACCTGCAGGTCGACACGGTCGCCGGCTACGGGCTGCTGGCGCACCAGCCCCTCGAGTCCCTGCGCGCCGGGGCTCGGGTCGAGCCTTCCGGGCAGAAGCGCTCACCCCTCGACTTCGCCCTGTGGAAGAAGGCCAAGCCGGGCGAGCCCACGTGGCCCTCGCCGTGGGGCGAGGGCCGTCCCGGATGGCACACCGAGTGCGTCGTGATGTCGCTCGACCTCTTGGGCGAGGGCTTCGACCTCCACGGCGGCGGCCAAGATTTGATCTTCCCGCACCACGAGAACGAGCGCGCGCAGGCAGTCGCAGTCGGAAGGAGCTTCGCGCGCCACTGGCTGCACAACGGCTGGGTGACGGTGGGTGGCGAGAAGATGTCGAAATCTCTTCAGAATTTCACGACCATCGCCGACCTCCTTAAGCACGGCGATCCCCGCGCCTACCGGTTGCTCGTGCTCCGCTCGCATTACCGCAGCCCGATCGAGGTGACGGCCGAGACCATCGCCACAGCCGAGCGCGGCCTCGCTCGGCTCGACGCGCTGGCGCGGCGGCTCTCGCTCGCCGATCCGATGGCCACCGGCGCGCCCGTGCGCGACGAGGCGGTCGCCGCCGCGCAGAGCGGGGTCGACGAGGACGCGGTGGCCCGTTTCTGCGAGCACATGGACGACGATCTGGACACCGCGGCGGCGATGGCGGACGTCTTCGGCCTCGTGAGCCAAGCGCACGCGGCTGCCGACGGCGGCGACGCCGCGGGAGCACGACGGCTCGGCGGCACGGCCGCGCTCTTGTGCGGGGGCTTGGGGCTGCGGTTGCACGGGGAGGTCGGTGAGCTCGACCCGCGCACGCGGCGGCTCGTCGGCGACCGCGACGCGGCGCGCCGTGCGCGGGACTTCGGGCGTGCAGACTCGTTGCGCGACGAGCTCGTCGCGTCGGGATGGACGGTGGAGGACGGCCCCGAGGGGACGGTGGTGCACCGCTGAGGCGTCGCCGGCACCA
>JBOGGB010000341.1:0-2000 GCA_050743605.1 Acidimicrobiales bacterium | reverse complement strand
GGGTGGAGGTCGCCACCTTCCCCGACCGGCCGTTCTCCTCGTATTTCAGCGGCAACACGGTCCAGATCTGCCCGGTCGGCGCGCTGACCGCGACCCCGTACCGCTTCACTGCGAGGCCATGGGACCTCGACCAGGTGGAGTCGACGTGCACGACGTGCGCGTTCGGCTGCAGGGTGGCTGTGCAGTCCTCGACGAACAGGCTCACCCGGCTCCTCGGTCTCGACGCCGACCCGGTGAACCAGAGCTGGCTGTGCGACAAGGGGCGCTTCGTCTTCGAGTCGGTGAACGGGGACGAGGTCTCCGAAGCGCCGCAGCCCGTAGCGGTCGCCGACGAGGCCGTGGACGTCGTCCCGGCCACCGCCGCCCAGATCGGCTCCCTGGAGCCGAGCCGCGGGCAGTTCATGGGCGAGGTCGCAGAGGCGCGCGAGGCACGCGGCGGCCGGCTCGTCGAGCCGCTGGTGCGCAAGGACGGCGAGCTCGTCGCCACCGGGTGGAGCGAGGCGCTCGCGACGGCCGCCCGCGGCATCCTGCAGGCGACGGAGGCGCATGGCCCAGGGGCAATCGCGCTGATCGGCGGCGCGCGCTGCACGAACGAGGGCGCCTACGCCTGGACGAAGCTCGCCAAGGGGGTGATCGGCACCGACTCGGTCGACGCGCAGCTCGCCGACGGCCTGCCCGCCGAGCTCGTGCTGTCGCTCCCGCGCGCCTCGATCGACGACGCGTGCAGCGCCCAGGTGGTCCTGGTGATGGCAGGCGACCTCCGTGAGGAGCTGCCGGTGCTCTTCCTGCGGCTGCGGACCGCCGCGCTGTCGGGTGCCACCACGATCGTCGAGCTCTCCCCGGCGGAGACGTCGCTCACGCGCTACGCGGCGGTGTCGCTGCGTGCCCGGCCCGGCGACGCGCCCGCCATCGTCGCGGCCCTTGTCGCACAGGGCGACGGGGCCCCCCCCGCGCCCGCGCATCCGGAGGGAGAGATCGTGGCCCCCGACGACCTCGAGCGTGCCCGCGCGCTGCTTCGAGCGGCGGCCGGCGAAAGAGGGGAGCCGGGCGCCGGCGTCGTCGTCGTGCTGGGACGCCCGTCGGTCGCAGAGCACGAGGACGTGGTCGCCGCGGCGGCGGCCCGTCTCGCAGAGTCCCTTCCGGGCGGTCGGTTCCTCCCCGCGCTGCGCCGCGGCAACGTGATGGGCGCCCTCGAGCTCGGCTTGGCGCCGGGGCTGCTTCCCGGCAGGGTGTCCCTCGACGCCGGCCGCGACTGGTTCTCGGCGGCCTGGGGGGCGGCGCCGGCCCGACGGGGCCTGGGTGCCGCCGCGGTGCTGCGGTCGCTCGCCGACGGCGCCCCGGACGGCGACCCCGACGCCGCCCCGGGCGAGCGTGGCAGCCGGCACGAGGGCGAGCGGGTGCGCGTCCTCCTCGTCGTGGGGGCGGACCTCCTCGACGACTTCGTGGACGGCGCGCTGGCCCGCCGGGCGCTCGGCGCGGCAGACCTCGTGATCGCGGTCGGCGGTCATCCTGGAGCCGTCGACGACTGGGCCGACGTGGTCCTCCCCGCAGCGGTCGAGCACGAGCGCCCAGGGACCACCACCAGCGTCGAAGGTCGGGTCAGCCGGCTCGGCCAGAAGCTGGTGCCACCCGGCCAGGCGTGGCCGGACTGGGCGATCGCCTCGGAGCTCGCCGCAGAGCTGGGGGCGGACCTCGGGTTCTCGTCGATCGACGAGGTGTGGGACGAGATCGAGCGGCTGGCCCCAGTCTTCGCGGGTCTGACGCGACGGGTGCTCGTTTCTCCCGGCACCCACGACGGCGTCGTCGTCCCCCGCCGCGCCGGAGAGGGGTCCGCCCCGCCGGTGCTACCCGTGGACCCGATGTCGATCCCCGGGGTGGAGTCGGTCGAACGGCAGGGCGCCCCTCCGCGCGTCGGGCTCGCCGACCCGCCTCGGGCGGAGGAGCCCCCGCATCTGCACCGGCCCCGCCTGGAGCCGCCCGGCGGCGGCACGCCCGTGGGG
>JBOGGB010000340.1:0-6104 GCA_050743605.1 Acidimicrobiales bacterium | reverse complement strand
CCCTTCCTCGCCACCAGCGTCTCGACCGCCGACGTGTCGGTGTTCGACAATGGCCTCCCGCTCCCGCGCACGGAGTGGCTGCACGCCGGCCGGCTCGAGCGCCTCCGGTACCACCGTGCCGGGGCCGAGCGCTCGCACGTGGTCCCGGCCGCTCCCGTCGACAACCTCTCGCTCGGTCTTCCGGCTGCGGCAGGCACTCTCGAGGACCTGATCGCCTCAACCGAGCGGGCGCTCCTGCTCACGTGCCTGTGGTACATCCGACAGGTCGACGCCAAGACGCTCCTTCTCACTGGACTGACCCGCGACGGTGTCTACGTCGTCGAGAACGGGGCGGTCGTCGCGGCGACGAGCAACTTCAGGTTCAACGAGAGCCCCCTCGACGTCCTCGCGCGGGCGACCCACGCCACGGAGACCGCACGCTGCTACGGACGTGAGACCGGCTCGTGGATGAGTCGGACGGCCATGCCGGCGCTGCGGGTGCCGGACTGGAATATGTCGACGGCCAGCCAGGCGGTGTGACGAAGAGGTCGGCTACCGGCAACGCAAGCCTCTACCTCGGCCTGGCGTCCTGCCCCGGGGTGGCGTGGGGCGGCCCGCGGCATGGCGGCGGTAGCGTCCTCGGCAGTGCCACCCGACGTCACCTCCAATCCAGTTGCCCGGACAAGCGGCGCGCTTCGCGGACAGGCGCACGCCCGCTGGGAGGAGTCCGTCCTCCCGACGCTCCAGCGCTATACGACCATCCCGTGCCTCTCCCCGGACTTCGACGTGCGCTGGCAAGAGGCCGGGCATCTCGAGGAGGCCGCCTCACTGCTCCAGGGCTGGGCGCGCGATCGGGAGGTCGACGGGGTGACCGCCGACGTGGTGAGCGGGGCCGGGCGCACCCCGCTCCTGCTCGTCGACGCGCCGGCGACGGACGCCCAAGGTGGGACCGTCCTCGTCTACGGTCACCTCGACAAGCAGCCTGCCCTTGGTGAATGGCGAGCCGGGCTCGGTCCGTTCACCCCGGTGCGTGAGGGGGACCGCCTGTACGGGAGGGGCACGGCCGACGACGGGTATGCGCTGTTCTCCGCGCTCGTCGCCATCGAGCTGCTGGACGCTGCGGGGATCCCCAGACCTCGGGTCGTCGTGCTCGTCGAGGCGAGCGAGGAGAGCGGAAGTCCCGACCTTCCAGGCCACCTCGCCGACGTCGGCGGGCGCCTGGGCAGACCCGAGCTTGTCGTCTGCCTCGACTCGGGGTGCCTCACTTACGACCGTTTGTGGCTCACCTCCTCGCTCAGGGGGAACCTGGTGGCGACGATCTCGGTCGAGGTGCTCACCGAGGGTGTGCACAGCGGCAGCGCCGGCGGCATCGTCCCCACATCATTCCGGCTGCTCCGCCTCCTGCTCGACCGCCTCGAAGATCCCCGGACGGGCGAAGTGCGGCTTCCGGCGCTCCAGGTCCGGCCACGCGACTCCGCAGCGAGCTCGGTTGCCACAGACGCAGATTGGGACGCCGCCGAGGTCTTCCCGGTCGTCCCCGGCCTCGAGCTCGACGGCACGTCGGACCGAGACCGTCTCGTCCGACGGGCGTGGACACCTGCGCTGACTGTCACCGGCATGGACGGAATCCCCGCCGTGCGTGACGGCGGCAACGTGCTGCGACCATCCACGACCGCCAAGATCTCCCTACGCCTCCCACCGACGGTGGACGCCGTCACGGCGAAGGAAGCCGTCGAGGCCGCGCTCCTCGCCGAACCCCCGTCGGGAGCTCGGGTCCGCGTCCACTTCGACACCCCTGCCACGGGATGGACCGCGCCCCCGCTCGACGAATGGGTCGCCGCCGCGTGCACCCGCGCCTCCGAAGAGCTCTTCGGCGCGGCTCCCGGCGCCCTCGGCGAAGGTGGCACGATCCCGTTCCTCTCCATGCTCGGCGAACGTTGGCCCGGGGTCCCGCTCGTCGCGACCGGCGTGCTCGGCCCGGGGAGCAACGCACACGGTCCCAACGAGTTCCTCCACCTCCCCATGGCCGAGGCCGTCACCGTCGCGACGGCCCGCCTGGTCGAAGCTGCGGGGGCGGGGCCCGGGGCCTCTGTCTGACCCGTGGACGAGATCTCGATCGACCCGCCTCTGCACGCGGTGCGCAAGGCGGTCGCCCTGGCACTCGCGGAGGACCTGCTCCCCCTCGGCGATCTCTCGGCGAACCTCGTGGACTCGTCGTCCACGGCGGAGACCGAGGTGGTGGCGCGCGCACCCGGCGTGGTCGCCGGTCGCCTGTGCGCGCTCGAGACCTTCCGCCAGATCGACCCGACGATCGACGTGGTCTGGAGGACGCCGGACGGCACCGGTGTCTCCTCCGGGGCGGTCGTGGCCGAAGTGCGCGGGCCGCTACGCTCGATCCTGACCGCCGAGCGCACCGCGCTGAACTTCCTCTGCCATCTTTCCGGGGTGGCGTCCACGACCCGCCGCGTCGTGGACGCGGTGTTCGAGGCAAATCCGTCCACCAGGGTCGTGGACACGAGAAAGACGTTGCCCGGGCTGCGCTCGCTGCAGAAGGCGGCCGTGCGCGCGGGGGGCGGACGGAACCATCGCGGGTCGTTGTCCGACGGCGTCCTGCTGAAGGACAACCATCTCGGCGGCACCGAGATCGCCACCGCCGTCGCCCGGGCGCTCGCGCAGTTCCCGCTGCGGATGGTCGAGGTGGAATGCGACGTGGCCAGCCAGGCGATGGAAGCGGCCGCGGCCGGCGCGCACGTGGTCATGCTCGACAACATGACGCCGGAGCAGGTGGCAGACGCCGTCTGCGCGCTGCGCGCCGCGGGCCACGGCGTGCTCGTAGAGGTCTCCGGCGGCCTGGACGAGACGACCGCGCCGGCCTTCGCTGCAGCCGGTGCCGACCTGCTCTCCGTCGGAGCACTCACCCATTCCGCTGCCGCGCTGGACCTCGGCCTGGACCTCCTCGCACCGTGAGGGCCCCGAGCTATCCGCGTGCGCTGGCGAACACTTCCAGCAGCGACGTGCAGAACGCGGGGAGGTCGTCGGGCTTCCGACTCGTCACCAGGGTGTTGGGCCCGCTCGAGCAGACCTGCACCTCTTCGTCCCGCCATGTGCCCCCAGCGTTGCGGATGTCGGTCTGGAGGCTGGGCCAGGACGTGAGCGTCCGTCCGCGGACCACGTCGGCCTCGACCAAGGTCCAGGGCCCGTGGCAGATCACGGCGGCCGGCTTCCCCGCCGCGAACATCGCCTGCACCAGGCGGATGGCCTGACGGTCCATCCGGAGCCGGTCGGGATTGGCGATCCCACCTGGCAGCACGATCGCGTCGAGCGCGTCAGGGTTGACCTCGCTCGTCGTGAAATCAACCGGGAAGGTCCCCGCCTTGTCCAGATGGTGCATCGCCCGCACCTCGCCCGGCTCGGGCGCGACGAGCTGCGGTCGACCCCCAGCCCCCCGGACGGCCTTCCAGGGCTCTCGTAGCTCCGACTCCTCGACCCCTTCGTTCGCCACGACGAACCCGATGCGCATACCCTCGATGCTGGTCATTCCCGACTCCTTCCTACTCGATTGCCGTTGCCGCCCCTCGACGGTTCACGTGCACGAGCGCGACGCGACTACCCGATCGCGTGCACGGGCGGATCAGACCGCCGCAGCCGCGTCCCGGATCCGGTCCACCAGGGCCGCTACCGGTCCTAGCACGACGTTCCCGGGGGGCGAATCCGGAGCGTGGGGATGTGGATGCGTCGGTGCCGCATCCTTGGCCTTCACGTAGCGGACACCCAGCTCCACGCGGTCATCTGGTGCGACCGCGCCCAGTAACAGGCCGAACGCGCTCTCCTCTTCGGCACGCGCGTGCTCCAGCACGGCAGTCTGCAGCGTGCCGAGCGCACGTACGAACTCGGAGCTCGCCGGGTCCATCTTCTCCATGTCGGCAAGCTGCTCCTCGGCTGCGGACTGCTCGGCGATCCGTGCGTCGGCGACCTTGTCGCCGCCGGGCACGTCACGAAGTGAGGGGTAGACGACGGCCTCCTCTGCGACCTCATGGCGGACCAGGTCGTTCGTGAGCTTCCAGAACAGCTCGCCGCGGGTGGACGGCCCGGCGGCAACGGCTTCTGCGAATCGACGTTCGATGAGCCGGTGATCCTCTTCGAGCAGCCGGACGACGTCGTCGGCAGGTGAGTCGGTGGGTATGAGCGGCTCCTTCCGCGTGGATCCGGACCAAGGGCTCCTACCCTCTTCGGGGGCTCGAGGAACGGCACCCGAAGGACCCCCACGACGAATCCGGGCATGCGGTTAGGTTCACAGCGACCTCGGGTACCAACGCGGTGATTGCAGCGCCATAAGGTGCCGCCTGCGCCGAGAGGAGCCCCGGATGGCGATAGAAGTGCTGGAGGAGCGCCCCCTAGGCGAGGAGCCTGGCCTGACGGTGGAGTTCCGGCACATCGGTCCGATCTGCATCATCTCGTTGTACGGCGTGCTGCACGCGGCTTCGGTGGCGGTGCTCGAGGAACAGGTCGACCGTCTCGGCCGGACGTCGTGCAGCCGCGTCGTCGTGGACATGAGCGAGGTTCGCAGCATGGACGCGACCGGCGCCAGGGTGCTGAGCGGCCTCCGTCACTACGTGGACGCACGCGGCGGGCACTTCTCGGTGATCGGCATGGATCAGAGCGTCCGAGCGGTCCTCGCCGTCGACAAGGTCGACGAGCAGTCCCGGGAATCGTTCCCCGCCAGCGACGCACCGGCGAGCTGGGGCGGGGCAGGTCGCCGGGACGACGCGCCCCGGGACGACGCGCCCCGGGACGACGCGCCCACGGGCTGACGCCGCTTCCTTCAGCTACGCGGAACGTCCTTCCATGGGAGGTCGCGGTCGGCGCGGGGTTCCCCTGGGAGACCGAGGACGCGTTCACCGAGGATGTTTCGCATGACCTCCGAGGTCCCGCCCTCGATCGAGTTGGCCCGAGTCCGGAGGAACAGGCGACCGACATCGTGCCAGGAGACCGAGAGCTCGGCCGGCCGCAACCTCGGGTAGTCGGAGCTGTAGAGCATCCCGTCGGCTCCCATGAGGTCCAGGCACAGCTCCGCAGTGCGCTTGTTGTCCTCCGCGTAGGCGAGCTTGCCCACCGAGCCTTCGGGCCCCGGCGTGCCGGCATGACGGTTGTGCAGCGCGCGGAGGTTCGTGAGTCGGGCGACCTCGTGCGCCACCCAGCGCTGTACGAGCCGGTCACGGAGCACTCGGCCCTGCGGCGACCGATCGTCGTCCCAACGCTCACGCCAGAGTCGAACGGCTTCGGCGATCGGGCCGCTGCCGCGCTCGGGGACGTTCCCCCCGATGGCCACTCGCTCGTTCATGAGAGTCGTGACCGCGACGTGCCAGCCCTCGCCCACCCCCCCTAACCGCGTGTCCTCGGGCAAGCGCACGTCGCTGAAGAAGACCTCGTTGAACTCGGCCTCTCCGGTGATCTGGTACAGGGGTCGCACGTCGACCCCAGGTGCCTGCATATCCACAAGGAAGCAGGTGAGCCCCGCGTGCTTCGGGACGTCGGGGTCCGTCCGGGCGAGCAACAGCCCGAATCGGGCGAGGTGCGCGACGGTGGTCCAGACCTTCTGGCCGTTCAGCAGCCACTCGTCGCCATCGCGCTCTGCCCTCGTCGCGAGGCTCGCCACGTCGGAGCCCGCTCCGGGCTCGCTGAAGAGCTGGCACCAGATCTCCTCGCCGGTGAACAGCGGTCGCAGGTACCGATCGAGCTGCGCCGGGGCGCCGTGGGTCAGGAGCGTCGGGGCCACCATGCCGTAGCCAAGTGCGTTGCGGAGCGCCGCCGAAGGTGCCCCCGCCTCGCGCAGTCGTGCGAGCACCCGGTGATGAAGCACGGGAGCGAGGTCGAGGCCGCCCCGGCCCGTCGGGTAGTGCACCCAAGCGAGCCCGCGGTCGAACTGCGTGCCCAGGAAGACTTCAGGCGGCGTCGACGCAGGAGGGAGCTCGGCGAGGAGATCGTCCACGAGCTGGTCGACCCGCCGGCCCGCATTCTCCCGCTCGACCTCGGCGGTCCCGGCGGTCCCGATGCTCGGGGACGTGGTCTGTCTGGCCATCAGGTGGGCTCCTCTCTTGCCGTCAGTGGAGCTGGTCTCCCTCGCC
>JBOGGB010000339.1:0-7384 GCA_050743605.1 Acidimicrobiales bacterium | reverse complement strand
GAGCGAGGCCGGAGCGAGGCCGGAGCGAGGCCGGAGGGAGACTGGCGGGAGTCGACGCCGCCAGGGAAACCCCGACGCAGTCATCCGCGTCCTCCCAGCGTGCGGTGGGTACGCTCAGACCGCGATGCTGCGACTACCTCGGGACCTCTACCTCCAGATGGTGGCCCACTGCATCGCCGGGCTTCCAGAGGAAGCCTGTGGCCTCTTCGCCGGGGACCCGATGTCCGGCAGCATCGATCGCCTCTACCCCACGCGCAACGCGGCGGCGTCGGCACGCGTCTACACGGTCGACTCGCGAGACCTCCTCCAGGCCGACCGGGACGCCGAGCGCAACGGCACCCAACTCATCGGCGTCTTCCATTCGCACACCCACACCGACGCCTACCCCTCGTCGACCGATGTGGAGCAGGCGCCCGATCCCGGCTGGCACTACGCGCTGGTGTCACTACGCGACAGCCACCCCGTCCTTCGGAGCTACCGGATCGACGGTCCGGTGATCGAAGAGGAGTCGGTGGTCGTGCTCGGCCAGGCCGCGGTCGCGCTCGCCGTCTGATGCTTGAACCTCCGGCACCCACCCGCCTTCCATGCTGGGGGCCGCGACCCTCCTGCCCGACCCTGGCGCGGCGGACCCGGTCCCGCTCCGCGACCCCCGTACCTCTGCCCGACCCATTCGGCGGGGACCGCGTGGAGGACTGCGTCCGGGGCGCCCTGCGAGCCCGTTAGAATCCAGACCCACGCGGTCAACTATCCGGGCGGCCCGACGGTGGGCCCGCCCGTCACCGGGAGGTGTCGTGACTGTCGCAGTCGATGTCCGCCTGCCTACCCTGCTCCGTACGCAGGCCGGGGGCCAGTCCGTCGTCTCGGTGAAGGGCTCGACGATCGGTGACGTCTTGAGGGAGCTGATCTCGGAGTTCCCCGGGATGTCGGGTCAGCTGCTGAACGAGGACGGCTCACTCCACCGGTTCGTGAACGTCTACGTGAACGACGACGACGTTCGCTACCTCGAGTCGCTCGACACCCCGGTGAAGGAGGGCGACGAGGTGTCGCTGCTCCCGGCGGTGGCAGGCGGCTGAGCGGCGGACGCACCGGGCCGGTGGCGTCGCATCGCAGCATCCTCGACCTGATCGGCGACACGCCGCTCGTCGAGGTCAGCGAGCTCAGCCCGAACCCGGCCGCGCGCCTCTTCGTGAAGCTGGAGGGGCACAACCCGTCCGGGTCGGTGAAGGACCGAGTTGCCCTGGCAATGGTGGAGAACGCCGAGAAGGCGGGTCTCCTGCGCCCAGGAGAGACGGGGCAGGTGCTCCTCGAGCCGTCGTCAGGCAATACGGGCATCGGGCTCGCCGTGGTCTGCCGGGTGAAGGGCTACAAGCTGAAGGTGGTGCTGCCTGCCAGCGTCTCGCCCGAGCGTCGCCAACTCCTCGACGTATGGGGCGCGGAAGTCATCGAGTCGCCGGGCGGGGAGGGATCGAACGGGGCGGTGCGTATGGCCCGGGACCTCGCAGCGGCGCACCCCGAATGGGTCTTCCTCTACCAGTACGCCAATGCGGCCAATCCGCGTGCACACTACGAACAGACCGGACCCGAGATCTGGCGGGACTGCCCCGAGGTGACCCATTTCGTGGCCGGTCTCGGCACCTCGGGCACGCTGCTCGGCGTCGGCCGCTTCCTGAAGGAGCGCAACCCGGCCGTGCAGGTCTGGGCCGTCGAGCCCCCCGCCGGAGAGACCGTCGACGGGCTCCGTAGCCTGGACGAGGGGTTCATCCCGCCGATCTTCGAAGAGCTCGGCGGGGCGGCTCTGCTCGACCGCAAGACTGTCGTGCGGCCGAAGGAGTCCGTCGAGTGGGTGCGGCGGCTCGCGGACTCCGGGATCTTCGCCGGGCTGTCGAGCGGGGCGGCGATGGCCGGCGCAGCCCGTTGCGCCGCGCAGCTCCCCGAGGGCGAGCAGGCAGCGATCGTGGTCGTCTCCGCGGACGGCGGCTGGAAGTACCTCTCCTCGGGAGCGTGGACCGGCGACATCGACGACGTTGCCGAGCGCGCGAGATCGACCCTGTACTTCTGAGCCCTCTACGTTGACGCGCGTGGACAGCGCGACGGACGTGCCAGACCTGGCGGGTGTGCGTGGCGGGACCTTGACGGTTCTCGGCTGCGACGGCGGTCATCCGGGTCCTGGAGGAGCCGCGAGCGGCTACCTCGTCGAGATCGAGGGACTGGCCATCTGGCTCGACGCCGGCCCCGGGACCTTCGCGAACCTCCAGCTGGTCGCGGATCCCGGGCGGCTCGACGCGGTGATCCTCTCCCACGAGCACCCCGACCATTGCAGCGACGTCGACTCCTACGCCGTCTGGCTCCGGGAGCACCCGCCCGCCCTCCCAGTGCCCGTCTACGCGCCGCCGGGGGTGCGCGCGCGCTCGTACTTCGGGGGCAACCCGGTGCTCGCCTGGCACGAGGTCGAGCCGTCGCAGCGGATCGCGCTCGTCCCGCGCGACCGTGCAGCCGGGGGCGTCCTCTGCACGTTCAGCGCGACCGACCACGGGCCGCCCACGCTCGCGGTCCGCATGGACCCGCAGGACCGGTCCGGCACGGTTCCGCCGACGGCGCTCGCCTATAGCGCGGACACCGGTCCCGGCTGGTCGCCCGAGCAGCTCGGCCCCGGCATCGGGCTGCTCCTCTGCGAGGCGACCTACACCCGGGACCACGAGGGAGAGGGGCGCCACCTGAGTGGGAGGCAGGCAGGCGAGCTCGCCACGGCAGCCGGCGTCACCCGGCTCGTGGTCACCCACCGCCGGCCCTCGGTCCCCGCGGGCGCGCTGGCCGCAGAGGCGGACGAGGCGTTCGGTCGTCCCGTGCACCAGGCGGCGTCGGGCCGGGTGTTCGAGTGGTGACGCCGCGAGCGCGGGGTGGGAGCCAAGGCGCGCACCTGGCGAGGCTCTGGGGGCCGGTACTGTCGCGCCGGCGCCCGGTGCGGCGCGTGCCACCGGCGCGAGAGGGGGACGAGGACGTGACCAGGACGTGACGAGCGAGACGGGTTCCATCGCTCCTGATCCCCGAACCCTGCGCGTCGACGGGCGTGCGCTCGACGAGCTCCGTCCGGTCACGTTCCAACGCGACTTCACCGTCTTCGCTCCGGGCTCCGTCCTCGTCTCGATGGGGCACACGAAGGTGCTGTGCACGGCCTCAGTCGAAGACCGCGTGCCGCCTTGGATGCGCGGGAGCGGGAGGGGATGGGTGACCGCGGAGTACTCCATGCTCCCGGGCTCGACGGCGGAGCGCGCCACCCGCGAGGCGGCGAAGGGGCGGCAGTCGGGACGCACCCAGGAGATCCAGCGGCTCATCGGCCGTTCATTGCGCGCGGTGTGCGACCTCGTCGCGCTCGGCGAGCTGCAGGTGACCGTGGACTGCGACGTGCTCCAGGCCGACGGCGGCACGAGGACCGCGTCCATCTGCGGGGCTTACCTCGCGTTGCACGACGCCTTCACGCGGCTCGTGGCGTCGGGGAAGCTCCGCGCGCACCCGCTCGCCGACGCAGTCGCGGCCGTGTCGGTGGGCATCGTCGAGGGGGTCTGCATGCTCGACCTTCCCTACGCCGAGGACTCCCGTGCCGAGGTCGACATGAACGTCGTGATGACCGGCTCTGGCCGCTTCGTGGAGGTGCAGGGAACGGCCGAAGGGATGCCCTTCAGCCGTCCGGAGCTCGACGAGCTGCTCGGCATCGCGGAGTCCGGGATCCGGAGGCTGCTTGCCATGCAAGACGCGGTCTTGGCCGAGCCGCCCGCACCGAGGTGAACGACCGCGCGGCGGACCGGCCGGGTCGGCTCACCCTCGTTGCTGCGACTGCGAACCCCGACAAGGCGGCCGAGATTCGCGAGATCCTCGCCAACGTCGGAGGGGTCGACCTCCTTGCCCGCCCCCAGAACGTGCCCGAGGTCGAAGAGACGGGCGACACGCTGGAGGAGAACGCGCGCTTGAAGGCGGTCGCCCTCGCGGTGGCGACCGGGGTGGCGGCGGTCGCCGACGACACGGGGCTCGAAGTCGACGCGCTCGGTGGCGCGCCAGGCGTCTTCGCAGCGCGCTATGCGGGTGCGGGAGCGCGCTACACGGACAACGTCGCGAAGCTTCTCGCCGAGCTCGCCGCGTTGTCCGACCGAGGGGGCGCGCGTCGCGCGCGGTTCCGCACCGTCGCGCTTGTCAGGTTCCCCGACGGGAGCGAGCTGTGGCGCGAGGGCGCGGTTGCCGGCACGATCGCCGATGCTCCGCGCGGGGAGGGGGGATTCGGGTACGACCCGGTGTTCGTGCCCGACGAGAGCGACGGGCGCACGTTCGCGGAGCTCGCATCTTCCGAGAAGCACGCGCTCTCGCACAGGGGTCGTGCCTTTCGCGCGCTCGCGGACGCGCTGCGCATCGGGGGTCTTATCGGGTAGGCAGCCCTGGATGCCGCGCGAAGTCCCAGCTGGAACCCCTTGGCGGATCGGCCGCGGAGGGGGAGAATGGTGGGTGAGGGCAAGTCCGGACGAGCCCTCTCGAGGGAAGGGAGCTTGCGAATGGTATCGACGAGCTCGACCGAGGAGAGCGGTCCGCCGGGTTGAGGACACGCCGCCTGCTGTGGCGGCGACTCCCAGCCGGGGCCACGTCGTGAGCGTTCGTCTCAGGCCGCGGAGGTCCGGTCGATGACCGGCGAACAGGCAGCGGCCTCCCGCCATGTGTCGCTCCAGGACGGGTCTCCGGCGACGATCCACAGCGAGATGCAGGAAGCCGGCTCACGGCCGGCTTCCTGCGCGTGGCGAGGCTGCCTCACGACTTACGGCACACCGTGGCAAGCAGGTAGCAGGCCTCCGGATCGGCGAACACGCCGACGTTCTCGGCGACCTCGCGCACGTCGAAGCAGCGTTTCCTCGCACTCTGGAGCCCGAGGTTCAGTCCCTTGCGCTCGACGACGTCGAAACCGGCGCGCACGAGCTTCGTCTCGAGCTCCTCGGGCGTGTACTCGTGCTTATGGTCTGGGTCGATGAGCTCGTCCTGCTGCAGGCGCGTGAGGAGCGCGTTGGGCGTGTCCAGGGCGAGCAGCCCGCCGCGCCGAAGCACCCGGAACGCGCCCGCGAGCACCGTGTCGGCGACGTCGACACCGACGTGCTCGATGCTCTGGCCGCTGTAGACGAGATCGAACGACTCGTCGGCGTAACGCGACAAGTCGGCCATCGAGTGGTACGCGTAGACGATCCTCCCCTGGCTCGACTCCACGTCGTTGCGCACGCCGCCGCGGTTGTAGAGCGGGTGACGCTCGTCTGGGTGCAGATCGACGATCACGAGCTCGTCGAATTCGTAGGGGTAGCCCATCGTGACCATGGCGCCGTGCTCGTGCTGCAAGTTCGTCCCCCCGAGATCGAGGATGCGGCGAGCGGGCGGCAGGCTGCGCACGAAGGCGCAGCGGCTGTGATGGAGGGAGTGCACCAGGCTCGGGGTCGCACGGACCCGCTCGAATTCGGGGGAATCCAGGAGCTCCCTCCCGAACCGCTCGATCGTGAGGTTGCCGGCGCGGAACCGGCCGAGGAAGTCCCGCCTGCCCCAGGGGTCAGGAGGTCGTTGGAGCACGGCGCGGTAACCGGTCTCCACGACGATGGGGTCGCGCCAGTGCGCCGCCCGCCGGATGACCGCCCGACCTGCGCGCACCGCCAGTCGCGCGAATGTCCCCCGGGTCATCCCGGTGAGGCTACCGGGGCTCGGTCGTCTGGTGTTCTCCGGCAGGCCGCGGTCACGACGTCGTGGACGGCGTCGGTCGTGGCGCGTCGCGCGCGGGAGATGCCGAACGACTCGACGAGGCTCACGGCGTCGACGGGACCCGGCCGGTGGGCCCAGTACCGCTCGACGCCCGCCTCGAGCTGGCCTGCGACGCACAGCGCCCGAGGCGAGCCGCCGGCGGCGGTCAGCACCCCGCCGACTACCTTCCCCGCGAACGACGTCGCGTCGAGACGACCCTCTCCCGTCACCACGAGGTCTGCTGCCGCCACCCGCTCGTCGAGGCCCACGCATGCGGCGGCAAGCGCGAAGCCCGGGACGAGCCGTGCGCCGAGCACGGCCAACCCGCCCGCGAGCCCGCCCGCCGCTCCTGCACCCTCGAGCGCGCCGACGTCGACGCCGCGCTCGTCTCGGTAGCGACGCTCGAGCTCCTCGAGGCGCGCCGTCAAGATCGCCACCTGGACCGGGGTCGCTCCCTTCTGGGGGGCGAAAGTCTGCGCCGCCATGCCGAACGGCGTCGTCACGTCGCAGGCCACCACGAGGTCTGCGCCGCCAAGTCGCGCCGATGTGCCGAGCGCAGAGACCGCCCCCAAGCCGCCGTCGGTGGTCGCGCTGCCGCCGACGGCGACGACCACGATCCGGGCACCCGCGTCCAGCGCCGCGAGGATCAGGTCACCGACCCCGTCGGTCCTGGCGTCGACCGGCTCGTCGCCCCGGGGCGCGGGCAGCAACGAGCGCCCGACGGCGCGCGCCGCCTCGATCACTGCGAGGGGACCTTGAAGCGGGCCCCGGTGGTGGAGGAAGGACCGGGCGGCCTCGGGAAGGAGCTGCATACCGCCGGGGACGAACAGCCACTCCGCGTCGGCCGGGTCGCCGAGCGGGCCCCGGACCGCGGCGCGACGGCGCTCGCCCCCGAGGACGGCGCTGAGCGCGTCCAAGGTGCCCTCGCCGCCGTCGGCGAGCAGGAGCTCCTCCGAGCTCCATCCGCTCGTCCTGCCGGCGCGCGCCGCCGCGGAGGCGAGCTGGGCCGACGTGGCGGTCCCGCGGAACTTGTCGAACGCGGCGACGAGATGGGGCACGGGAAGGGAAGGACCTTGGGGCGCCGAGCGTCTTCAGTCGCACGCGCCGTACGGGGAGGAGAACAGGTCGCCGCGGTTCACGACGTGAACGTCGCGGGCGCCCCGTGCGACGACCTCGTCTCCCCGCTGCCCCCGAAGGGCTGCCCCCCTGAGGTCACGACCTCGAGCGGCATGCTTCTCTCGTCCGGTCCCTCGAGCGTCTCGATCGTTCCGGGCGCGCCGGCGAAGGCGGCCGAGACCCTGACCTTGCGCTTGGCGGCGCGGCGCGGTCGCGGGTCGCCCGAGGGTTCGAGGGAAGACCGAGGAAGGCGACCGCTCACCGACCAAGATCCTTGCAGCCTCCCGAGGGCTGGGTGATCGTCGTCATGCCGTCCTGTCGCGGGTGAGGATGGCCGTCTGAGCGGGGGGAGGTGGCGGACACGATCGAACCGTCCCCCACCGATCCGCCCGCGGCGGGCGCCCCGGCCCCCAGCGCCCGCCGATCGCCGTCGCGTCGCCCGGGCTCGCAGCCGACCCCAGGAGGGGGTAGCCCCCGTGCCAGGCCGTGCGGACGAGAGGACTCGAACCTCCACCCC
>JBOGGB010000338.1:0-4556 GCA_050743605.1 Acidimicrobiales bacterium | reverse complement strand
CACCCATGTCGCCGTCGGGAGGAGCGATCACGACCGTGACGCGATCCATGACGTGGTCCCCGGACAGCAGGATCCGCTCTGTCTCCATGAGCCAGCACAGGTGGTCGCTCGCGTGCCCCGGAGTGTGCAGGGCAAGGAGCGAGAGACCGTCCGCTTCGAGCCGCCAACCGTCACCTACCACGACCTCGGGGGTGAACCCGGCTCGCGGCCCGTAGCCGATCGTCGTCGCACCCGTCATGCCGGCGAGCGCAGCCGCGCCCGGTGCATGGTCCGCGTGGGTGTGGGTCACGACGATCCAGCGGACCCGGCCACCCAGCTCGGCGGCGACCTCGACGACGCGTAGCTGGTGCCCGGGGTCGTCCGGCCCCGGGTCCACGACCACCAGGTCGCCGTCTCCCACCAGGTACGTGTTCGTACCTGGACCCGTCATGACCCCCGGGTTGGGCGCCGTGACGCGCCGAAGGCGCGGTGCGAGCTCGTACACCCTCCCGGGCTCCGGCGTCGGACCCAGTCCGGTGTCTGGGACCGGTGCCGGCGGCGCAGCCGCGGCGTCAACCACCGGCCTGCCCGCCCGCGCCGACGTGACGCCCTCCTCCCGGCGCAGCCCCTACGGCGCTTCCTGCTGGATCGTCGGGATCCGGCGGGAGGAACGCTTCGGTGCCGTCCTCGGTGGCCACCACCCAGGGGCGAGCCGTGCGCACTTCGCCGACGTCGCGTGCCCAGGCCATGAGTGCGGCACTCTGCGGAAAGCGAGCCAGGGTCTCGAGGGTGCGTATCGTCGGCAGGACGAGCTCGATCTCACCGGCTTGGTGGCGTGCCAGCGCCTCGGCTGGACGAACCCAGGCGTGGGAGATCGTCTCTGCCTCGTCGTGTGCAGTGACCTGGCCCCGGGGAGCCAGGGCGACGAAGAAACGGGTGTCGTACCGCCTCCGCTCGCCCTCTGGGGTGATCCAGTGAGCGAAGTAGTGCAGGGCCCCGGCGGGGAGCCTCAGCCCCTCGGCCTCTACGACCTCGACCAGGCTCACGACCCCGGAAGCCAGCGCGGCCCGGTGGCGGGCGAAGCGCGCGACGTCGTCTGGGTCACGCAGGCGGGGAGGTTCGCCCCGGGCGTCCTGGGCCAGGAGGATCCCTGCCTCCTCGAAGCACTCGCGCACCGCAGCGACCCACCACGCGAGGCCCCCTGTAGCGACCCCCAGAAGGTGGCTGGCCTCCATGTCGTCCCTGCCCGTGCAGAGCCTTGCCGCATCCACGCCCCGATCGCTCTCGTCGACCGCACCGCCGGGGAAGACGTGAACGCCAGGCATGAAGATGGCCCGCAGGCTCCGCCGGAGCATGAGAACCTCGAGGGGTCCGGCGGGCGCCGCACTCTCGGCACTGGTCGAGATGTCGCGGTCACGCACCACGACGACCGTGGCCGCCGGACGCACGGGCACGTGGCCACTGCCCGCGGCGGCCAGTTCCGGGCCACGAGCCGACGGCATCCCTGTCACACTCGCGACGTTACCGGTGGCGCGAGTGGTGCCGGGGGCGAGCCATGGGCACAGCGGCCCTGGTCTACGCTCTCTCCGACCCATCTCGAACGATGCCTCCGGCCGTCCGGGGCAGAGCCCAGACGGCGAAGTGAGCGACCTCCGACCCGATGACCGAGGAACCCGAGCCATAGCTATGTCAGACACTCCGAACGACTCCCCGCAGAGAAGCGCCGCCGACAAGGAGCGCAGCCGCCAGCAGAGCAGGTCTGTCAGCGGGAAGGAAGCGGCGAAGACCACTGGGTCCAAGAACGCGCCCCGGTCCAAGCAGGACGCCCGAAGCGGTGGCGGCAGGCGCCAGGACAGCGGCGGCGGAGGTGGCGGTGGCCCCAGGAGCGGGGGCGGGCGCACTCGGGGCGGTCCCAAGAGCGGGGGCGGGCGCAGTCGCGGCGGGAACGGCCGCGGCCCGGGCGGCGGACCAGGGAGGAAGGGACGCCCCCCCGCGAGACGCTCCGGGGCAGGGCCGCTCCGATCGCGTACCACGCTCTACACCGCGGGTGCCGTCGCGCTGGTCATCGCGATCGTCATCGCGCTCGTGGTAGTCAGCACGACGAACAAGCCGAAGAACGTCACCGCCACAACGGAGCCGGTGCCCGCCAAGGTGCTCGCCGACGTCACCCAGATCCCCGCGTCGACCTTCAACAAGGTGGGCACCGGCATACCGAACGCGATCAACCCACCCAGGGTCGTGAAGAACCAACCTCCCCTTCGCTTCACAGGCAAGCCCGGGATGTTCGCCGTGCTCGGAGAGTTCTGCCCCTACTGTGCTGCAGAGCGGTGGGCGATCATTGCATCGTTCTCCCGCTTCGGCTCCTTCAACGGGATCAAGACCATGCAGTCCTCCACGACCGACATCTTCCCGGGGACCCAGACCTTCACCTTCGCCACATCCCACTACCTGAGCCCGTACTTCACCGCGAAGCTCATCGAGTACTACGGGCAGGACCACGCGACAGGGCGGCACTTCGTCCTGCGTCAACCCACGAAGACCGAGGCGAAGCTGCTTCGCAAGTACGACATCTCGTCGACAAAGACAAAGTCAGGGACAATTCCCTTCTCCGACTTCGGGAACCAGCTCTTGTTCTCAGGCGCTAGCTACTCGCCAGGTCCTCTCCAAGGCCTCTCGCGCGCCACAATCGCGAGCCAGCTCCGGGACCCGAAGAGCGCGATCACGAAGCTGATCCTCGGAACCTCGAACTACATGTCGGCGTCGGTCTGCGCGATCACGAAGGGCAAGCCCGGCTCGGTCTGCCAGTCCTCGGGCGTCCAGGCCGCGGCGTCGGCCCTGAAGCTCAAGTTCTGAGGTGGCCACGTTGGCGCGAGAAGACACGATCCGGAGACCTGCTACGCGCGGCGCTCGGGTTGCGCCCCCTGCACGCTGGCGCCCCGCTGCGGCGCTCCTCCTCTCGCTCGCCGGGCTCGGCGTGTCCACCTACCTCACGGTGGCGCACTTCGCGCACGTGCCGCTCGCGTGCAGCGACAACGGGATCGTGAACTGCGAGCGCGTGACCCACAGCCCGCAGTCGTACGTCTTCGGGATCCCGGTCGCCTTCCTCGGCCTCCTTTTCTTCGTCGCCATGTCGGCGATCAACCTGCCCCGGGCCTGGCGCGCCGCCGACCGTCGCCTGCACCTCCTCCGGCTCGCCATGGGCGTGGTCGGGATGGGGTTCGTGCTCTATCTAGTCGCCGCGGAGCTGGTCATCATCAGGAACATCTGCATCTGGTGCACGTCCGTGCACCTCCTCACGTTCCTTCTCTTCGTGCTCCTCGTCTCCACGGTGCCACCGATGGTCGGGTGGGGAGAAGGTGCCCCGACAGCGCGCGACAGGAATGAGCGCGGAGGACGCTGACGGCGCGCCAGGCGTCGCGGGCTCGCCCGGTGTCGTCGGCTCGCCCGGCGTTGTCGGCTCGCCCGGTGTTGTCGGCTCGCCCGGTGTCGCTGGCGGGCCCGGCGTCCGGCGTCCGGCGACCTCCCTCCTGACGTGGGGGGCGGCGGCATTGATCGTCGTGATCGCCATCGTCCTCGTCGTCCTGAAGTTGACCGGCACCCGCACGGCTCCCACACCGGGCGGACCGGTCGCTCCGCTGCCGGCTCCGTCCAGCGTCGTCCAGGCGGTGACCTCCATCCCTGCGAGCGTCTACGACGAAGTGGGTGTCACCTCTACCGTCGCCGCCGTCACCGCCCCTCAGCTCGTCCACGGAGCGCCGCCGATAAGGGTCGGAGGCAAGCCCGAGATCGTCTTCGTCGGAGACGAGTTCTGCCCGTACTGTGCGGTCGAGCGCTGGGCACTCGTCGCCGCGCTGTCGCGCTTCGGCAAGTTCAAGGTCCTGAACGCCATACAGTCCGCATCGAACATCGTGTTCCCCAGCACTCCGACGTTCACGTTCACAGGGTCTCGATACTCCTCGCGTCACGTTGCGGTCGATCTCATAGAGCACTACGGCAGCCAGAAGAACGCCGCTGGGACCGCCTACGCCGTGCTGACTCCTCTCTCGCCATCCGTTCGCGCGCTCATGGCGCGCTTCGATCCACCCGTGCCTGGTTCACCCGGAGGGCTGGTGCCCTTCCTCGACGTCTCGAACCGCGTCGTCGACGATGGCGGGAGCTTCTCTCCCTCGATACTGGAGCTGCTGAGCGCGAACCAGATCGCGACGGACCTCACCGATTCGAAGGATCCAGCCACCGAGGCGATCGTCGCCACCGCCAACTACATCTCCGCGGCCATCTGCCGGGCAGACGGTGGCTCACCGTCGAAGGTCTGCACGAGCTCGGGCGTAGACGCGGCGGCGGCTGCGCTCGGCCTCTCCCACTGACGACGGGCGCTAGGTCACGTCCCGAGCTAACCGAGGAGATACGATCGTCCCTAGCCGCAGTGCCGTTCGCCTAGCCGACCCGGCAGTCCAGCAGCTGCTTACGCTCGACCTCGTTCAGTCCCCCCCAGATGCCATGCGGCTCGCGAATGCTGATCGCGTACTCGAGGCAGTCTGCCCGCACGACGCAGCTCGCGCAGATTCCCTTCGCGCGGA
>JBOGGB010000337.1:0-3000 GCA_050743605.1 Acidimicrobiales bacterium | reverse complement strand
GTCACGATGGGGGAGTCGCTCGCAAAGTTACTGGACGCGACGCCGGCGACTCCGCCGGAGGAGGACGACGACCCCGACGTCGACGCCTTGTGGGTGCTGCTCTTCACGTCGGGCACATCAGCTGCTCCGAAGGCCGTCCGCTGCACCCAGAGGCGCCTGCTCACCACGGGCAACCGGATGACGATGATCCTCGACGTGGGCCCCGACGAGGTCGGTTACCTGGCCATGCCGCTGTTCCACTCGAACTCGCTCATGGTCGGGCTCGCACCCGCGCTCGTCGCCGGTGCCTCTGTCGGCCTCGCCCGGCGCTTCAGCGCTTCGCGCTTCTTGGACGACGTCCGCCGCTACGGCGCGACATGGTTCAATTACACCGGCAAGCCGCTCGCGTACCTGCTGGCGACGCCGGAACGCCCCGACGACGCGGACAATCCCCTGCGGCTCGCCTACGGGAACGAGGGGTCGCCGCACGTGGTCGAGGCGGCGGCCAAGCGCTTCGGTCTTTCGATCGTCGACGTCTTCGGCTCCACCGAGGGTGCCATCGCGCTGGACCGTTCGGGTGGCCCGCCGCGCGGATCGGTGGGCCGGCTGCGCGAAGGGATCAAGATCGTGGACCCCGACGGCAACGAGCTTCCCCCTGCACGTTTCGACGCCGAAGGACGAATGACCAACGCCGCGGAGTGCGTCGGGGAGATCGTGAACGTCGAGGGGATGGGGCCGTTCGAGGGCTACTACCGCAACGAAGAGGCCATGTCGCGCACGACCCGTCGAGGTTGGTACTGGAGCGGCGACCTCGGGTACGTCGACGAGGACGGCTGGGTGTACTTCGCCGGCCGGACATCTGACTGGTTGCGCGTCGACGGCGAGAATTTCCCCGCCGCGCCGGTCGAGGTGATCGTCAGCCGCCACCCCGACGTCACGCTGGCGTCGGTCTACGGGGTGCCCGACCCCGATTCGGGCGACCAGGTGATGACCGCCCTGGTGATGGCGGCGGGAGCGAGCTTCGATCCTGGGGACTTCGCACGTTGGCTCGACGCACAGGGAGACCTGAGTCCCAAGTGGCGTCCCCGCTACGTCCGCATCTCGAACTCGCTCCCGACGACGCCGTCCAACAAGATCCTCGTGCGCACCCTCGTGCACGAGAAGTTCCGTTCCGACCGCCTGAGAGGCGACAGCATCTACGTCCGCGAGCGAGGCGAGAGCTCGTACAGGTTGTGGGGCCGCGAGGACGAAGAGGCGTTGCACGTTGCCTTCGCCGCAGCGGGTCGTGCCCAGGCGTGGGACCTCTGAGCAGGTGGACCTCTCGCTCACCGACGCCCAGCAGCGCTTCTCGTCGGAGGTCCGGGACTGGCTCGAGGCGCACCTGTCCGTGCGCGACCTGACAGCAGCCGGCTCCGACCTGTCAGCGGAGGTCGCGCGAGCAAGGGCATGGCAGAAGGAGCTGGCCGAGGGGGGCTGGGTCGGGATCGACTGGCCTGCCGACTACGGCGGCCGCGGCGCCTCGCCGGTGGAGGTGGCCATATTCAACGCGGAGTACGCCCGTTCCGGCGCCCCGCAGTTGGTGAACCGCGTCGGTATCAACCTGGCGGGTCCCACCCTGCTCGCCCACGGGACGCCAGAACAGTGCAAGCGGTGGCTGCCCGGCATCACCACCGCCGAGGAGATCTGGTGCCAGCTCTTCAGCGAGCCCGACGCCGGGAGCGACCTCTCGTCGCTTTCCACCCGTGCGACAGAGACCGTCGGCGGCTGGTCGGTCAGCGGACAGAAGGTGTGGACGTCCTACGCGCAATTCGCGAAGTGGGGACTCTGCCTTGCGCGCAGTGTCGCGGGAACGACCGGAGCACGAGGGCTGTCCCTCTTCGTCGTGGACGTGTCGTCCCCGGGCGTCGAGATCAGGCCGCTCGTGCAGATGACCGGGGAGGCGGAGTTCAACGAGGTCTTCCTCGACGAGGTCTTCGTGCCGGCCGACTGCCTGGTGGGGGAGCGCAACCAGGGATGGGCGGTGGCCAACACCACCCTCGCCCACGAGCGCGGCACGTTCCCGTTCAAGGAGCAAGTCGTGCACGAGGTCTTCCTCGAGGAGCTCTACCAGCTGGCCGAGTCGCAGGGCAGCCTCGACGACCCGGCGGTGGCCGAGGCGCTGGCCGCCGCCGCCGTCGAGCTGCGGGTGCTCCGCCTTCACAACTGGCGCACCCTGACCCGGCTCGAGAAAGGCCACCAGCCCGGGCCGGAGTCGAGCGTGGTGAAGCTCACCTGGACCGGCATGACCCAGACCCTCTCCGATGCCGCCCTGGCGGTCGTCGGCAGCGCATCGCCGCTCTGGTTCGGCGCCTCGGCGAACCCCGGCGGCGGCCGGTGGCAGCGGCAATGGCTGTGGTCCAAGGCGGCGAGCATCGCCGGGGGGACCTCCGAGATCCAGCGGACGGTGATCGGCGACCGCATCCTCGGGCTCCCCCGCTGAGCTCCCATGGCGCTCCTGGTCGACGACCTCCTCGCCTGCGCCGCCGGCAGCTCGCCCGACCGCCCGGCGGTGACCCTCGGTGAGGCCTCGCTCACCTTCGCCCAGCTACGGGCGGCCGCCAACCGCTGCACCCACGCCCTCGCCGGTCTCGGCGTCGCCAGCGGCGACCGGGTGTGCTGGTGGTCCGACATGGACCTCGACGGCGTGGCCCTCTACTTCGGCATCACCCGGCTCGGGGCGGCCTTCGTCCCCCTCAACCCCGCCTTCGGCGACGCCGAGCTGGCGCCCGTCCTGGCCTACCTCCGGCCCCGCCTCCTGGTGGCCGACGTCGCCCACGCCGAGCGGGCGGCCGTCCTGGCCGGCGATCTCGGGCTCGAGGTGGCGGTGGCCAGCGGGGGGGTCGCCGGTGGCGCCGTGCCCGGTCATGACCTCGACCGGCTGGTGGCGTCGGCCTCGCCGTCGGTGCCGTCGTTCCCGCCGCCCGCCGAGGAGGACGTGGCCACCATCTTCCTCACCTCGGGCTCGACCGGCCGGCCCAAGGG
>JBOGGB010000336.1:0-17625 GCA_050743605.1 Acidimicrobiales bacterium | reverse complement strand
GACCAGGTGTAGGGGGTGAAGTAGACGAAGGCGAGGACGCCTTCGGTGGTTTCCCCGTGCACGAGGGGTACGCCAGCGCCCGTGAATTCGGGCGGAGCGCCTGCATCTTGGACCCGCTGGCGGTAGCGGTCGTCGGTCTCCGAGGCGGTCCGCACGATGAAGGGCACCTTCAAGTCCTTCGTCGCGGCGAATATGGGGTCCGAGTCGAACGGCACGATCCCGAGCGGGTCTTCCTTCAGTGGGATCCCGCGAGGTGGGTAGTAGCCCATGAGCACGCTCATTCCGCGCGCATGGTCGTTGCGGCGCAGAAACGCGACGTCGGCGCCCAGATATTGGCCGAGCACCTCGACGGCCCAGTCGAGCGCCGACTGGAGGGTAGGTCCGGTGGTCGACATCAGGCGCTCGCTGATGGTGGAGACAAGGTCGTCGAGACGGCGCTGCTTCGCAACTGTTCGTGTCGTGTCGACCGGGACGGTGAGCGCGTTGGCGAGCCGCGCGAACACGCGTGCCATCTCGATCTCGTCGGGGGACAGTTCCGAGCGTTCGTGGAAGGCGATCGCAAGCGCCCCCTTGACCGCCTTTCCAGCGCTCTCTGCCCCGTCCGCGACGGCCGAGGCCTTGAGGTCGCCCGGCTTGGCCCACATGGGCTCGATCCAGAAAAGCGTCGGTCCGTCGGCGATTACTCCCCATGGACCGCCCGCAGCGAGCTGCTCGGTCACCACAGTGTGCAGAGCCGCCGTCACCGCAGCATGCGCCAAGTCCGCCCACACCACCGGGGGTTGGGTCGAGGACGGAGGGATGTACTCGACGGCGATCGCGCCCTTCAGTAGCCTGAGCGCGCTCGCCAGGATTTCCCCGAGGTTCTCCTCACGGATATGGTTGTCCCCAAAGAGGGGATTCGCACTCGTCATCTTCCCATCCTCCCGACGACGGATGTTACCTGCTCAGGTGCTCCCTGCGCCATCGCGGGTGTATTTCTCGGCGAAATAATGGTTCCACCGAGGAAATAACCTACCTGCCGGCGCTCCGTCGCAGGACCTGTTCGATGGGTAGACGTGCGCTCCGCACCCGGGGAGGCGACGCATGGCTGAGCCGGAGCGCGAGCACCGCTGCTGTATGCACCCCGAAGCCGAGAAGGTCCCGGAAGCGCCGCGAGAGCGTGCGCAGCTCGTTGGCCCAGCGGTCTCCACCGAGAGTGTCGAAGTCGAGCTCCTGAACCGCATAGAGGAACGCCGGGCCGATCGCCTGCACGCCGAGCCCCATCTTTTGTGCCTCGATCCAAACGCGCTCGAGTGCCATACCGCCCCGGAGGTAGGACGCGGGGGTCGGGCTGTCGACCGACACCACGGCCACGGCGGAGCTCGACGCAACCGCACGTCCGACGTAGTCACCCAGGGCACCACCTACGTCCCAGCGATCGAGCAGGTCCATCACGTCGCCTCGGCGCAGGAGCTGGAGGGACGCGGATTCCGGTCCGACGAGCTCGAGGGTAGCAACGTCGATCCCGGTACTGACTTCGTCGCCCGGCCAGCGGAGCTCTTTGAGCGCCTCTTCGCGGAGCCTCGGGCTCAGGAACCGGATGCGCTCCGCTGCGGAGAAGATCTCCCCGCACTCGCCCAGCCGCTCAGGATCAGTGATCAGGTGGAGCCGCGCGTGCTCCGTCGACGCCACGTGCGAGAGCTGGTTCACGACACCGAGGTCGAGCGCGCTGCGCGTTCCGCGGCGCCGGTTGGAGCACCGTTCGAGCATCGCCTCGTGGAGCTCGGCGAGCGAGGGGTCCATGTCCGTTCCGAGCGTGAGGGTGGCAACGACGTCTGAGCTCGGCCCTTCGGGGAACAGCTGGTAGGGGCCGAGGCGGGCCGCTGCCGCGGCTGCGACTCGGGCGTTGAACAGCGCTGCTCCCAAGGCGACATAGCTCCCGCGGGAGCGGACGTCCATGGTGGCAACGCTTCTCGAACGCTCGAGCACGATCGCGAGGTCCCTGCTGTTCAGCTCGAACCTCCAGGGTTGGCAGTTGCCTCCGGAAGGAGCGAGCCCGGCGGCGTAGACGACCGACGTGAGCCAGTCGGTTGGCGACGCCGACCTGCCCGGCGGCGGGGTAGCTAGCGTGATGTTCGTGGGCATGGAGGGGCTCTCGAGCCCGGAGAGCACCTTGTCCAGGTCGACGCGGACCCTGCCCGACGGGAGGTCCTCCCCGAGGCCCAGGCGCCGGACCGCCGCGGCGACCGTCGCTCCGCCGAGCGCGACCTCCGAGCCCAGCTGTGGCCACGTCGACAAGGTGCGTCCGACCTCGGCCATGGACGCGGCGCCACGCGCCGAGCCTTGCGGCGCGTCCACGATCGCGAGCACATAGGGCACCTTCTCTGCGACCGTGAGCGAGCGGAGCATGCTCGAGTCGACGTCGCCGAGGAGCCCGTGGAAAGGAGGGCGCTCGGGCTCGAGGTCGAACCGCTCGACGTCCAGCATTCCCCGGTCGTTCGTCTCCATGACGACGGGCACGCGCTGGCGGCGCGCGGCTTCGCGCACGAGCACCTTGATCGCGAGGTTGTCACACTCCTCGACGACGACGTCCAGGCCCGCGATGAAGTCGTCCAGGTTGTCCTCGTGGACGCCGTCGGTGCGCACGGAGACGGGAAGGTAGGGGTCGAGCTCTGCCACGCGACGTGCCGCGACGACGGCTTTGTTCGTGCCGACGTCGATGACCGAGGCGGGCAGCCTGTTCAGGTTGGACACCTCGACTTCGTCCATGTCCGCGATCCGCAGCTCGCCGCAGAGCCCCTCGAGGGCCAGCATCACAGCGGCGGCGTGGCCGGCGCTCAATCCGACCACGCCGACACGCTGGCGCCTCAGACGCTCCTGCTCCTCCCGCGTGATGCGGTTCCGGTTCCTGTCCAGTCTCAGCGTGGAGAAGCATCGGGGCCCGAGCATGTGGACCACGACCTGGCGCCAGGGGAAGTACACGTGGCGGGTCGGCTCCTCGAGCACCTCTGCCTCGGGCGGAGGGATGAGGCGACGGAGCTCTGCCCTCTGGCGTTCGACCACGTCGAGCACGTCGATGGCAGGGTCGACGTGGAGGTTCGCGACGACCTGGCGGTCCGATCGGTGGCGGGTGTCGAGCACGATCGGTCGCCAGCCCGTTGTGCGGTGCCGCTCGGTCGCCCGCCCCAGCTGCTCGGCGTCCTCTCGCAGGAGCTGGTCCTCGGCATCTTCCAAGAACCCCCGGTACCGGGGACGGCGCATCGCGGTGAGGATGGTGCGGTACTGCTCCGAAGGGTAGGGAGCCGACTCCCTGCCGACCATCATGCTCCCGACCGTCGCCATGATCGGCTCCATCCGGTCGGCGACCGCGGCGAGGAGCACCTCCGCACCGAGCCACTCGATCGCATGCGCGCAGCATCGGACCATGGCCGCCCCCACGAGCGGGCTGCCGTCGCCGCTGCGCTCCCGCCACGCTCCCTTCATCTCGATCACGCCGTATGGGGACGCCTGGTCCATGAGGGTGCGGTGCTCCTCCCACTCAGGAGAAGAGACCATCTCGGAGAGCGCCTGGGCCGCGGCGGCGTCGTCGAGAGGCCCGTGGCACCTGAGCCCGGCGACGACGCGGTCCCCTGCGTCGACCCCGACGAAGAAGAGCGGGACTCCGTCCCCCCGCTCGAGCGCCCGCCGGTCCATCAGCCCGTCGATCCCGTAGCGCGCGTACTCCCGCTCGGCGCCTCCGAGGTACTCGCGCCAGCGGTCCGGCCGGCTCAGGGGATGGTGCGCCTCGAAGCGCAGCCCGCTCGCGCGGTCGAAGAACGTCGCCCCGTAGCGGAAGGTCGTCATGGGGCGACGGCGGCTCGCGCGAGGTGACGGTTCAGCGCGCCGAGAGTCGCGCGGCTTGCCGCCTCGGCGTCGTCTTCCCCGGTTGCGACCCCGAGGCGCTCCACCGCCCGGGTCGCGCCCAGGTCGCTGCTCCGCTTCTGGGCGAGCACCACCACGACCGGATCACCCGGCACGCCGTGGGCGCGTTCGGCAGACACGAGGTAGTAGGGCACGTCGATCACCAGCGCTTCGAGCGCGTTGAGCGTCGCCTGGGCGCCACCTGCCAGCGGGCCCGCAGAGGCACGTCCGGTCCCGCGCGCGGTCCCGAGGGCCAGGGAGACTTCGCTCGTCCCTCGGTCGGCGTCGAAGCCCGCGCCCAGCAGCAGCACCCGCGTGTTGCCGGCTCCAGGCGAGGCGGCAGGATCGGCTCCTGGTGCGGTCGCCGAGATCACGTGGGGCACTCGGCTCTCGTGGGAGCGGGAGGAGGAGAGCCCGTTCCCGTTCCCGTTCACGTGCTCGGTGGTGCCGTTCCCTCCCCCCGAAGCCGTTCCCGGTGGTGCCGGTCCGGCATGGCCGTCGGGGACGGCGACCATCCGGACGGACCCTTCGGGACGGCGGGCTCGGACGGCACGCAGCACCTCGTCGGAGAGCGACTCGCTGGACGACGTCGAGACCACGACGACCGGTGTCGCCATCTCGACGGACACGACCCCCGGCAGCAGCCGCAGCTCGAGCTCGAGGGTCCCGGACCAGTCCGGGAAGCCGGCTGTCCCCACTCCGATGTCCGAGAGCCGCTCCGCGGCGAGCCGCCTGAGCTCTGTCGGGTCGACGGTCTCTTCGGGGGTCCTCGAGGCGGCCGCGTGCAGGTCGATCTGGTCCCAACTCCCCGCGCTGAGCGCCGCACGGACCCGGGCGACGAAGGGTCGCACCGCGTCGGGCCCGGCGTTCCCGAGGATCGCGAGCGCGATGCCCGGTGCTTCGACCCCGGCCTCGTCGCCGGCGCGCAGCGCCTCCCTGAGGGCTGCAGACAGGCCAAGCCAGCGGTCCGCGGCCGGCGCGTCGCCGGACGTGGTGAGCAGGACCAGCGTGGACGACCACCCGTAGCGGGCGCCGCATGCCGTGGCGCGGGCGGCCGCCTCCCCGATCACGTAGGCGCTCTGCAGCCCCGAGGCGGAGTCGATTGCCCCCCGGAACGCGGCCACCGACATCCGGAAGGCGGCGCCGCACGCGGCGCCGAGGTCGCTGCTCGTCATGACGTCGAGGGTCGGCGGTCCCCCGTAGACGCCCGCCGGACGGGCGAGGAGGGTTCGGGCAGTCTCGAGCGGCACGGCCCTGCCTCCGAGCCCGAAGATCTGAGGGCCGGTTCCGGGGAGTCCGGGAGCTCCTCGAACGGGGTCGACGACGAGCCATGCGTCGGAGAGCTGGTGCTCCGCCGCCACGTGCTCGAGCAGCTCGTAGGCCCAGCTGACCCCTTCGCCGCGGACGAGCCGCCCAGCGACGGACGTCAGGTCTCCAGGGACGATCGTTCGCACGTCAGTCACTCTCCCAACCCCTCCGGTTCGACGGGGACTCGGTCCCCGTATCTCCGCCCCTGTACTGCCGCCCCTGTCGACCGCCGGGACCATGCACACACGCGCACCCTCGTGAGACGATGCGGGCAACGTATGGTCCCAGTCGGCTCGACGCGCTGAGATGCTGCGACGATTCTACGGCAGTCGGCGGGAGAGGGGTGGTTACACTGCGTGGCAGTCGCACTGTCAGCGAGAGGTGGTGCTCCCCGCGACGCGGTCAGCATCTCGTGATCCCCGTCCGGGTACCGGTTCAGCCTCCCGTCCAGACCCAGTCTTTCGTCCGGTCCTCGGCCCTGGTCTTCGCCCGGTCCTCGGCCCTGACCGGCGATTCCAGTACGGTTGCCATCCGTTGGGCGTCGTGGAAGTGGTGGGTGTGACCGAAGCAGCCGCAGGGACCGGGTCCATCGATGAGGGTCTGCACACGGCGCTCGACCTCTGTCTTGGCCTTGGGTCGTTCATCGTGACCATGACAGGGGCCGTGCACCTCGTCCTGTCCGACGCGATGCCACCCGACGACGGCTCGCGCCGCATCGAGGTGCTCGCACGCAACTGCCTCTCGCACCCGGCTGCCCGCGGACGCGATCTCTTCTGGAACGCGGAGGTCTCCACAGAGGCGGGGGCCGCGGACCGATCACTCGCTTGCGTGGTGATGCCAGCGTGGTCCGGGGAGCTCGAGTTCGGGTTGCTCGGCGTGGTCGACACGTGGTTGCCCGAGCCCGACGGCTACCAACGCGCAGGTCTCGCCCGCCTCGCGGCCGATCTGGGACGCCTGCTCCCGAACGGTTCGAGCCTCTATGCCGGCGAAGACGCGTCGCTTCCGGAGCCGCAACCGGTGGAGGAGGCTCCGCTCGACATCGACGCCAAGGTGCTGCCGAGCCGCGACGGCGACGTGGTGCAGGTCGACGCCACCGACCTCCTGGCCAGCCTCGACGATGGGATCATGTGCCTGGACGCGGGAGGCATCGTGGTGCTGGCCAACGCGTCCGCCAATGCGATGTGCGGGTTGCGGCCGGGGCACAGTTTCGTCGGTTCGCCGCTTCGGACGTCGAGCGCGCTCAGGACCGAAGATGGGCAGGTGGTCGCGCAGGACCAGCATCCCGCGATGCTCACGCTCGCAGACGGGATTGCCAGGGACGTCCATATCCTCGTGGGAGACGAGGGCGACGGTGAGCGCCACGTGACGTTGTCGGCGAGACCCTTCCCGGTCGATGGGCGAGCAGGGGCGCTTGTGGTCTTACGTGACACGACCGCCGAATGGCTGGAGCAGCAACGGCTCACCCACTACGCCCTCTATGACCCTCTGACCGGTCTCGCCAACCGCTACCTACTCCTGGAGGAGCTGCGCAGGATGCTCCAGGGGCTCGGGCGACGTGGGGGCTCGGTGACGCTCATCTACATGGATCTCGACGATTTCAAGAGGATCAACGACGAGCACGGCCACGACATGGGCGACGAGGTGCTCGGGGCGTTCGCCCGCCGCCTTCGCGGCGCCGTTCGGGGCGATGACGTGGTCTGCCGCTTGGGCGGCGACGAGTTCGTCATCGCGCACGCCACGGCAGGCCCTCCCGACGGCGACCTGGTCGTCTCGAGGCTGCGCAAGGTGCTCTCCGCTCCGTTCACCGTCCGGGGACTCACCTTCGACCTCGGGGCATCGATCGGTTGGGTGAGCACAGAGAAAGGGGACGTGGGGCCGGACGTCCTCGTCGCCACGGCCGACCGCGCCATGTACCGCCACAAGAGAGACCGCGCCGCCAGCCGGCGCTCGACGACTTGACCAGGCGCTGGTGAAGCTCGGCTCGGCCATTATGGAGAACCTGCTTCGAGTCGCCCGGAGCGAGGTCGCAGCCGGCACGGCCTTCGCCTCGCTCTCGAGCGACGGCGGCCCACCCGAGATCGTCTCGGTGCCGGCACCCGGCACGGCTGAGGGCTTGACCTCCGAGGAGCTCGTGCAGCTCGTCTGCCAGGCGGCCGCCGACCCCGAGCTCCGTGAAGCTCCGGTCATCGTCCGGAGCGTGAGGATGAGGCAGGCGCTCACGGTGGCCGTCGCGCCGCTGCGTGTCGCCGCCGCCTCCACCGGGGATCACCGCAGCATGATCGGCGTCGTCGCCGGTCCCGACCACCGCTTCGAGCCCCTCCAGCTCGACGTGCTCGAACGGCTTGCCCGGCGTCTGCAGCGTCACCTTGTCGTGGTGCAGCGACTGGACGATGGAACGCTCGAATGTGGAGAGCCAGCGAGCGCGAGGAGCGGAGCCGTCGGCACGCGGACGATGGGGCTGGAGCGTGGGGGGCCAGCACCCGCCTCGTCGACCCGGGGGTCGCCGACTGCGGCGGAGCCCCATGCCGCGCCCGAGACGGAGTACGACCCCGCGCCCGACGCCGGTCCAAAGGCGCCTCGCCGCGCCCCCGACGGATCCCCGAGAGACGCCGCCGACCCGCCGCCCGCGACGTGGTGCGCGGAGGACGCCCCTTCGACGTGGTGGGCCGAGGCCGGTCTCCTCGCCGGCCTCTCCAGCCTTGGGCAGTTCTTCAGCAAGGCGGGGAGGATGCTCGCCTCCGACGACCGTACGACCGGTGGAGTGGCCTTCGTCGTCGTGGAGGTGCCCGATGGCCGCACAACTGCGAGAGCAGCTGCGGCGCTGCGTGGGCAGCTCAGGTTCTCGGACCGGCTGGCGCGCGTCGACCGCGGTCTGCTGGCTGTCGCGATCGTGCTCTTCCCGGGAGCCACCTGCGAGGTGATCGAGCAACGGCTTGCCTCCGCGGTCGGCTCCGTGATCGAGCGGCCCGAGGCGGTGCGCACCGCGCACGTGGTGGCGAGACCAGATGACCAGCGGGATGTCGACGAGCTCTTGCGGGATGCAGTTTCCCGCCTGCCGGGTCGCAGGTAGTACGGCCTGAGCTGCACCGGCAGCGGCGGAGCCCCCTGGCGGGGGGCGGGGGGCTCCGCCGCTCGGCTCCCTATCCCCTAGGCGACCTCGTGCAGAGGCGCGCGAGCAGGAGCTCGCGCAGGCGCGCACGGGTCGACCCGTTCAGGATCGAGCGGTAGTCCCGACCGCAAGAGCTGCGGCAGGTGCACTCTCCCATGCGTACGTTCCCCTCTGCTTGCGCTCGAGGAGCCATCCGGGGAAACGCCGGAGAGGCGGCACGCCCGCAGCGGCCGATTCGGCGGTCCGGCTAGCTCCAGGAGCCCCGTGACTTTGCGTCCCCACCTCACGGCGGGTTTGCCCTTTCGTCGGCGCCTGAACGAGCGCACCAGACCTGAGCAGTATATGCCGTCGGAAGCGGGGTTGCAAGTCGGCAGCGCACAACCCGGGCTCGCCTCGGCGTGGCACCCCTTCGGTAGGGTCGGCGCGTGTGCACGAATGGTGCGGAGGCAGGGAGATCCAGCGTCACGGCTCAGCCCCACGGGGTCGCTGGAGCGAGGGTCGGTCGATCCGTTCGCCACCTCGCGCTGGGGAGTCGCCGCTACGACGTCGAGCACCGAGCGCTCGTCATGGGAATCTTGAACCGGACCCCCGACTCGTTCTACGACCGTGGGGCCACGTTCGAGCTCGACGCGCTGCTCGAGCGAGCGAACCGGCTCGTCGCTGACGGGGCGGACGTCCTCGACGTCGGAGGGGTCAAAGCCGGGCCCGGTCCCGAGGTGGACGAGGAGGAGGAGCTCGACCGCGTGCTACCTGCCGTAGAAGCTCTCGCCGCCCGCTTCGACGTCCCGTTGTCCGTCGACACCTGGAGGGCGAGCGTCGCCCGGGCGTCGTTCCACGCCGGAGCTGTCCTCGGCAACGACATCAGTGGCTTCGCCGACCCCGAGTACCTATGCGTCGCCGCCCGAGCGGGGGCGTCGGTCGTCGCGACCCACATCCGTCTCGCGCCGCGCGTGCCGGACCCCCGACCCGTCTACGCAGACGTGGTGGCTACGGTCGCGGGTTCCCTCGCAAAGCTCGCGGCGCAGGCGACCGCCGCAGGTGTGGCCGCCGAACGCATCGTGCTGGACGCGGGGCTCGACCTCGGGAAGGCCGCGGAGCATTCGCTCGCGCTGCTGCGGGCCTCCGACGTGCTCGCCGGTCTCGGGCATCCACTTCTCCTCTCGGCGTCCAACAAGACCTTCCTGGGCGTCCAGCTCGGGCTCGATCTGGACGAGCGTCGTGACGCGTCGCTGGCGGCCGCCGCGCTCGGGATCGCTCGGGGATGCCGGATCGTGAGAGTCCACGACGTCGAGGGAACGGTTCGGGCTCGGGACGCGCTCGAGTCGATCCTTCGAGCTCGGGCGGAGCAGCCCGTGCTGCCGCGGACGCGATGACGCCGGAGCGCTCCTCGCGTAGCACCGCCCTCGTGCACGTCGTACGCGGAGACGATCCGGCACTCGTCGCTCAGGCGACGAGGGGCCTGGTAAGAAGATTGGTAGGCCACTTCGATCCAGCTCTCGTGGTCGAAGAGCACGGCGCGGGTGAAGAGCTCGACGTGGCGACCATCGTCGACGCGTGCACGACCCCCCCGTTCCTTGTCGACCGTCGGGTGGTCGTCGTGCGCGACGCGGGTCGGCTCAGCGCCTACGACGCGGCGCGGCTCGCAGAGACGCTCGAACACCCGCTCCCGACCGTGCACCTCGTGCTCGTCGCCGGAGGCGGGTCCATCCCTGCTTCCCTGGTCAAGGTGGCGACGACTGCCGGAGAGCTCCTGGACGCGGGTGCGGGGCGCGGGCGCGAACGAAGTCATTGGATGGGAGAGCAGCTGCGCCACGCCCCGGTGAAGATCGACACTGCGGCGGCGCGCCGGCTGGAGGAGCATCTCGGCGAAGATCTCGGGCGGTTGGCGGGCCTGCTGGAGTCGTTGGCTGCCGCCTATGGCGAGGGTGCCGCAGTGAACGTGGCTGCCCTGGAGCCGTTCCTCGGAGAAGCCGGTGCGGTGCCTCCGTGGGAGCTCACCGACGCGATCGACTCCGGCGACGTCCCCGGCGCGTTGCGAGCGCTCCATCGGCTGCTCGGCGCGGGCCGCGCCGCGCCGCTGGTCGTCGCGACGCTGCACAGCCACTTCTCGAATGTGCTTCGCCTCGACGGCGCCGACGTCGTGTCGGGAGACGACGCCGCGGCCCTCCTGGGCGCGAGGAGCGCCTTCGTCGCCAGGAAGGCGCTCGATCGGGCGCGCCAGCTCGGGAGCGAGCGCATCGGACATGCAGTGACCCTCGTCGCCGAGGCAGACCTCGATGTGAAGGGGCAGACCGGTCTGGCGCCCGAGCTTGTCCTCGAGGTGCTCGTTGCGCGCTTGGCGCGCCTCACCCGTGCCAGAGGTCCTGCGTCGCAGACGGCGAGGGGAGGGATCGCTTCACGAGCTGCCAGACCGCGAAGTTGACTCGACGTGGAGACGGGTAGGCGCAAGAGCGCCCCCGGAGCCGACCGTCAGGAGAGTCCGGCGATCCGCCGCATCAGCCGCGACTTGCGGTTCGCGGCCTGGTTCTTGTGGATGACGCCCTGTGCGGCGGCCTTGTCGATCCGCTTCACCGCGGCCCGCAGAGCCTCGGGAGCGGCCTCGGTTCCCGACTCCGCGGCAGCGACCGCCGTCTTGGCCCGCGTGCGCATCTCGGACCGGACAGCCTTGTTGCGTAGGCGACGACGCTCGTTCTGCCGGTTCCTCTTGATCTGGGACTTGATGTTCGCCACAGTGCGGTTCCTCGAGTTGGCGGTCTTTGCCGCCGGCCACGTCGATGGCACGCGGTCCCGGGTCGACCCCGATGCGGCGGTCCGTCATGGTAGCAGGGGCACGTTCGCCTCCGTGCACGCCAGAATGCGGCCTGCGCCAGGGCCGGTATTGGACCTTCGGCAACGACTGGCGCAATGCCTGTCGCCCGGGGACTGCGCCACCGCCACTACGATCGGCGAACCGTGTTCTCGCCCGGCGCGCCGGCACCCGGCAGGGTGCCGACCGAGCGCATCCGCAATTTCTCCATCATCAGCCATGTCGACCACGGGAAGTCGACGCTGTCGGACCGCATCCTCGAGTTGACCGGGGCTGTCGATCCGCGCCTCATGCGCGAGCAATACCTCGACACCATGGACATCGAGCGTGAGCGGGGCATCACCATCAAGGCCCAGAACGTGCGGGTCGTCTACCGCGACTACGTGCTCCACCTCATCGACACCCCCGGACACGTGGACTTCGGCTACGAGGTCAGCCGGTCGCTGGCCGCCTGCGAGGGCGCGGTGCTGCTCGTGGACGCGTCTCAGGGGATCCAGGCGCAGACTCTCGCCAATACGTACCAGGCGATCGAGCATGACATCGAGATCGTGGCCGCGCTGAACAAGATCGACCTTCCGGCGGCGGATCCCGAGAGGTACGCGAAGGAGATCGAGCAGATCCTCGGGATCGACGCCGACCAGATCCTGCAGATCTCGGCCAAGACGGGCCAGGGCGTTCCCGAGCTTCTCGACGCGGTTGTCGCGCGGGTCCCGCCGCCCAAGGGCGAGCGCACCGCTCCACTGCGTGCGCTCATTTTCGACTCCGCGTACGACCAGTACCGAGGGGTCGTCTCTTCCGTGCGGGTGGTCGACGGCGTGCTGTCGTCGGGCTCCCGCCTCCGCTTCATGCAGGCAGGCGCGGTCCACGACGCAGAGGAGATCGGCGCCCGCGCGCCCGAGCAACGCAGGGTCGAAGAGCTCGGCCCGGGGGAGGTGGGTTACCTCATCGCCGGGATAAAGGATGTGGGAGAGGCGCGCTCGGGAGAGACTGTGACGGACGCGGCAGCACCCGCCGGAGAACCGCTCGCCGGCTACCACGACCCTAAGCCCATGGTCTTTTGTGGCCTCTACCCGATCGACGGCGACGAGCTGCCCGAGCTGCGTGATGCGCTCGACAAGCTGAAGCTGAACGACGCCAGCTTCACCTACGAGCCCGAGTCGTCGCACGCTCTCGGGTTCGGCTTCCGCTGCGGGTTCCTCGGCCTCCTGCACATGGAGATCGTCCGTGAACGCCTGGAGAGGGAGTTTCGCCTCGCGCTCATTGCCACGGCGCCGTCGGTTGCGTACCGGGCCCACCTCACCGACGGCACGGTCGTGGAGGTGGACAACCCGACCGACCTTCCCGACGCCGCGCGCATCGACCACATCGACGAGCCGATGCTGACGGCCACCGTGCTCACCCCCTCTGAGCACACCGGAACGGTGATGGAGCTGTGCCAGATCCGCAGGGGCGAGATGCAGCGAATGGAGTACCTCTCTCCCGAGCGCGTCGAGCTCGTCTACACGATCCCGCTCGCCGAGGTCGTCATGGACTTCTTCGACCAGCTGAAGAGCCGAACGAAGGGCTACGCCAGCCTCGATTACGAGCCTGCCGGCTACGCGACGGCCAACCTCGCCCGCGTCGACCTACTCATCAACCACCTCCCTGTGGACGCCTTCTCGACCATCGTGCACCGCACGCAAGCAGACGCCTATGGGCGGCGGATGACCGAGAAGCTGCGCGAGCTGATCCCGCGTCAGCTCTTCGACGTCCCCATCCAGGTGGCGATCGGGGGGCGCGTCGTCGCCCGCGAAACCGTGCGGGCTCGCCGCAAGGACGTCCTCGCCAAGTGCTACGGGGGTGACATCACCCGGAAACGCAAGCTCCTCGAGCGCCAGAAGGAGGGGAAGAAGCGGATGAAGAACATCGGGCGGGTCGAGGTGCCCCAGGAAGCCTTCATCTCGGCCCTCAGGCTGGACGATTGACAGGGGCGGCAGTCTCGCGTGGGACCGGCGGCTGCGGCTGCCCGCGATCGACCGGATCGACCGGATCGACCGGATCGACCGCCAGCAGCTGGCACTCGGTAGAATCGAGTGCTAGGAGCCACGCCGTCGACGGAGACGCACCATGACCGACACTCAGGACCTCGACCTCCGCAAGGCCGCGATCCTCGAGGCTGTCGTGACGGAGCACATCGGGACCGCCCAGCCGGTTGGGTCCCACCACGTCGCCCGGGCCGCGGGGATCAACGTCTCGTCCGCGACGGTCCGCTCGGAGATGGTGGCGCTCGAGCGGGAGGGCTACCTCACGCAGCCGCACACGAGCGCCGGACGGATCCCGACCGACAAGGGCTACCGCTTCTTCGTGGACAAGCTGACCGAGCCGGGAGTGCTGGGACCCGCGCAGCGCCAGAAGGTGACCCGCTTCTTCGAACAGGTCCACGGGGAGATGGAGGAGATGCTCGAGAGGACCTCGGGACTCCTCTCCGAGCTCACCTCGTACGCCTCGGTGGTGCTCTCCCCGAGCCACGATGCCGCCGCCGTGCGCTCGGTGCAACTGGTCGGGCTCGGATCGTGCGTCGCGCTCCTCGTGGTGGTGCTCGCCGACGGGGCGGTCGAGAAGCGTTCCATCGACTTGGCCGAGGAGGTGCCCGACGAGGTGCTCGCCACCGCGTCGTCCCGCCTCCAGGCGGCCGCGCATGCCCATCCGCTGGGTGGCGGCGTCGTCTCCACATCGAGCGGGGACCCGATGGTCGACCGTCTGGTCGCGCTCGCCCAGGCGGCGCTCGCGGAGCTCGCGGGCGAAGCGCATGACCGTGTCTTTGTCGGAGGGCCGTCCCGGCTGGCCTCGGCGTTCGACGCGGTGGACACCGTCCGCGAGGTGCTCGCGACCTTGGAGCAGCAGCTCGTCGTGGTCTCGCTTCTTCGTGACGTGATCGAGCGTGGCCTCTCCGTCGCGATCGGCGCAGAGCACGGGTACCAGCCGCTCTCGTCCTGTGCTGTCGTCGTGGCACCTGTCTCCGTCGAGGGCCAGCTGGCAGGTGCCGTGGGCCTCCTCGGCCCCACCCGGATGAACTATCCGCAGGCCCTCGCCGTAGCCCGGGTGGTCGGCGAGCGCCTGGGCCAGCGCCTGGGGATGCCGTTCGACCCCGGTGCCGCGCCACGAGCCGGCGATCCCGCTCCGAGGAGGCGTGCACGTGGCAGGCGCTGAGACCATGGGAGACCTCTACGAGCTGCTCGAGGTCCGGGCGGACGCGACGGACGACGAGATCAAGCGCGCCTACCGGCGTCGCGCCCGGGAGCTGCATCCGGACGCCAACGGCGGAGACCCGGAGGCCGAGGCAAAGTTCAAGGAGGTGTCGTTCGCGTACGAGGTCCTCAGGGACCCAGAGCGGCGTGCCCGTTACGACCGTTTCGGGCCCGCGGGCTTCGGTGGTGGCGGAGGGCCGGGTCCGGGGGGGATGGGCTTCGGGTTCGACGGCGGATTGTCCGACCTCTTCGAAGCCTTCTTCGGGACGATGGCAGGATCGCCCCGGGGCCGCCGGCGCGGTCCCCAGCAGGGAAACGACGCCGAGGTCACGCTTCGCCTGGACTTCGCAGAGGCCGTCTTCGGAGCGCAGAAGCAGCTATCGGTGCGCCTACCGGTCACCTGCGACGAGTGCGTCGGAAGTGGCGCGAGCCCGGGCACCCGACCGGTGACCTGCGCGGAGTGCCAGGGGGCCGGGGAGCTGCGCCGGGTGCGCCAGTCCCTGCTCGGCCAGGTGGTGACCTCGGTCGCATGCGCGAGGTGCCAGGGTTCCGGTGAGGCGATCACGGACCCCTGCCCGTCGTGCCGCGGCGAGGGCCGCCGCGTGGAGGACCGCGAATTCACCGTGGAGGTCCCCGCCGGCGTCGACGACGGATCGACGCTCCGGCTGGCGGGCAGGGGGCCGGCTGGCCCGCGCGGCGGGCCGAACGGGTCGCTCTTCGTCCATCTGGTCGTGGAGCCCGACGCACGCTTCGAGCGCATGGGCGACGACCTGCACACGACGCTCCACGTCGGCATGGCCCAGGCCGCGCTCGGCAGCGCGTTGGACGCCGAGACGCTCGACGATCCGCGCCAGGTAGATGTCGCCCCGGGCACCCAGACCGGTGCGGTGGTGAAGCTCCGCGGCCTCGGCGTCCCTCACCTGCGCGGGCGGGGCCGAGGGGATCTTTACGTCCACCTCGCAGTCGACACGCCGGTCGAGCTCACTCCTCGCCAGCGCGAACTGCTGACCGAGCTCGCCACCCTGCGGGGCGAGGAGGTCCACGGCCACGACGGCGTCTTCTCGCGCATCCGGTCCGTTCTCGGCTGAGACCGGGCACGAACCCGACGCCGTCGGGGTCGCGGTGCGCCGCCGCGCCGCCGCACAGGTTCTCGTAGCCGATCCCGCCGATCCGGTCCTCGACCCCGCCGACGCGCACCACCTCGGCAGAGTGCTCCGCTTGGGCGCCGGGGAGGTGGTGATCGCGACCGACGGGCGAGGCAGCTGGGCCCCGTGCCGCTATCTCGTCGGCGGGACGCTGGAGCGAGCCGGGCCGGTCGAGCTCGAGGCCGCGCCGTCGAACTTGCTCACCATCGCGTTCACGCCGGTGAAGGCCGAGCGGCCTGAGTTGGTCGTCCAGAAGCTCACCGAGGTCGGCGTCGACCGCATCGTGGTCCTGTCGACCTCGCGCTCGGTCGTGCGCTGGGCGCCAGCTCGCGCCCGAGCCGTCCTCGTGCGGCTGCGCCGCGTGGCGGCGGAGGCAGCGGCCCAGTCGCGCCGGGTCTGGCTGCCAGAGGTGAGCGGAGTCGTCGGCCTCGACGATCTCGGACGTTCCGGAATGGCGCTTGCCGAGCCCGGGGCCCCTGCGCTCGGCCCGGGCGCGATGGGCATCGCGGTGGGCCCGGAAGGGGGCTGGAGCGCGGAGGAGCTCGCGTCGGGATGGCCGACGGTCGGGCTCGGCTCGCACGTGCTGCGTGCCGAGACTGCGGCGATCTCCGCTGGTGTGCTCCTCGGCGCGCAGCGTGCCGGTAGCGTGGCCCGGCACGGACGATGAGCGCTCGACGGCATGTTGCGGTGGGAGTATGACGGTGATGGCGGTGCAGGTGCGCTGGCTCAGCACGAAGGATGCTTCGTCGCGTCTCGGGGTGACGCTCCGCAGCCTCTACCGGTTCATCGACGCCGGCGAGCTCGCGGCATATAAGTTCGGTCGGGTGATTCGCCTGAAGGAGGAGGACGTCGACCGGTTCATCGAGTCGTGCCGGATCTCGCCCGGCGATCTCGAGCACCTGCTGCCCCCGAGGCGTTCGACAGACGGACGGGAACTCTGACGCCGACCAGCTGCCTCTTCTGCGGGGTCGTGGCGGGCGAGGTGCCCGCCGACGTCGTGCACACCTCCGAGCGCACGGTCGCCTTCCGGGACATCCAGCCCCAGGCGCCGGTGCACGTGCTCGTGGTGCCGCGCCGCCACATCGACCACGCGGGGTCGGTCACCGAAGAGGACGCCGGAGACCTCGCCGCGATGTTCGTCGCCGCACGCGCCGTCGCCGCGGCCGAGGGTATCGACGCGCCCGAGCGCGGGTACCGGCTCGTGCTGAACGTGGGGAAGGACGCGCTCAATTCCGTGCCCCACCTGCACCTCCACGTGATCGGTGGCCGGCTCATGGCGTGGCCGCCGGGATGACGGCGGCCGACCGCGCCGCAGGGTTGCAGGCTGCGGGCGTCGCCAGCCCCCCGGGCACCGATGGCGAGGCAACCTCGCGGTCCGAGACCATGGTCCCCAACACGCATCTCATGGCCAGCCTGCTCGGACCCAGAGACGAGCTGCTGCGCCTCGTCGAACGGGCGTTTCCAGAGGACCGGATCGCCGTGCAGGGCAACCGGATCGCGGTCGACGGCCCCGAGGCCGAGCAGCTGTCGCGCCTGTTCGAGGAGCTTGTCTTGGTGCTCGAGTCCGGCCAGGGTCTCGACGCCGCGAAGGTCCGTCGGACGATCGACATGGTGCACGAGGACGTGCGCCCCTCCGACGTGCTGAACGCCGAAGTCCTGCGGGGGGCGAGAGGTCGCTCGGTTCGCCCGTACACGTCGGGTCAGAAGCGGTACACGGACGCGATCGCGACGAGCACGATCACCTTCGGCATCGGGCCTGCGGGCACGGGCAAGTCCTATCTTGCGGTCGCGCTCGCCGTGCAGGCCCTCCAGTCCCGGGCGGTGAACCGGATCATCCTCACGCGCCCGGCGGTCGAGGCGGGGGAGCGTCTCGGCTTCCTTCCGGGCGACCTGATGGCGAAGGTCGACCCGTACCTGCGCCCACTCTACGACGCGCTCTACGACCTCTTGGAACCCGAAGGTGCTCAGCGCCTCTTGGATCGGGGCACGATCGAGGTCGCGCCCCTTGCGTTCATGCGGGGACGTACGCTGAACAGCTCCTTCATCATCCTCGACGAGGCGCAGAACACCACGCCCGAGCAGATGAAGATGTTCCTCACCCGCATCGGGTTCGGCTCCAAGTGCGTGGTCACCGGCGACGTCACCCAGATC
>JBOGGB010000335.1:0-4134 GCA_050743605.1 Acidimicrobiales bacterium | reverse complement strand
TTCCTCGACATCGGCGGCGGAGCGAACGCGGACGTGATGTCGGCGGCGCTCGAGGTGGTGAACGCCGACCCGGCGGTGCGGGCGATCTTCGTCGACATCTTCGGCGGCATCACCCGCGTCGACGAGGTGGCGAAGGGAGTGATCGAGGCACTGGGCAGGGTGGACCTGCGATCGCCGATCGTGCTGCGTCTCGACGGCACCAACGCGCTGGAGGGCCGCGCGCTCCTCGAGCCGCACCTCTCCGAGCGGCTCGTCTCCGAGGAGACCATGCTGGGCGCCGCGCGCCGGGCGGTGGCACTGGCCGCGGCGGCCGGTTCGCGAGGGAACGAGGGGCGGTCGTGAGCATCTTCGTCGACGAGACCACGACCGTCGTCGTCCAGGGGCTGAGCCCGACCAGCCAGGGCCTCTACCACGGGAAGCGCAACCGTGCGTACGGCACGAAGGTCGTCGCGGGGACGAACCCGGGCCGTGGTGGTGAGGTGATCGAGGGGATCCCGGTCTTCGCCACCGTCGCCGAGGCCGTGGAGGCGACCGGGGCGGTCGCGTCCTTCGTCTCGGTGCCGCCGCCCTTCGCCGCCGCCGCGGTCCTGGAGGCCGCCGAGGCGGGCATCTCCCTCGTCGTCTGCATCACCGAGGGGATCCCGGCGCACGACGAGGCCCGGGCGTACGACCGCCTGGTCCACGAGCACCCCGGCACCCGGCTGCTCGGCCCGAACTGCCCCGGCATCATCTCGCCGGGGAAGTGCAACATCGGCATCACGTCGGGCGACATCGCGATGCCAGGCGGCCCGGTCGGCATCGTGAGCCGCTCGGGCACCCTCACCTACCAGGCCCTGCACGAGCTCTCCCGGCAGGGCGTCGGCCAGACGACCTGTGTGGGGATCGGAGGGGACCCGGTGCCCGGCACGAACTTCATCGACTGCCTGGCGGCGTTCCAGGACGACCCCGACACCAAGGCCGTCATGATGATCGGCGAGATCGGCGGCTCCGAGGAGGAGCGCGCGGCCGAGTGGATCGCTGGGCACCTCACGAAGCCCATCGTCTGCTACGTCGCGGGCGTCACCGCGCCGCCCGGGCGCAAGATGGGCCACGCGGGCGCGATCGTGTCGGGGTCGCAGGGCACCGCCCAAGCGAAGATGGAGGCGCTGACCGCGGCGGGAGCCGTCGTGGCGCAGAACCCGACCGAGGCCGCGGTTCGCATGGTCGAGATCGTGAAGGAGCTGGGCTGAGCACCTGGCGCGTGGGCGTGCTCGCCTCGGGCGCGGGCACGATCCTCCAGGCGGTGCTCGACGCCGGCGTCCCGGTGCCGCTCGTGGTCGCCGACCGGCCCTGCCGTGCGCTCGGACTCGCGTCATTCGGCGGGGCAGAGGGCGTGCTCCTCGACCGGAGCGCTTTCGGAGGGTACGGCGAACGGTTCGATCGGGAGCGCTACACCGAGGCGCTCGTCGACGTCCTCTCGAACCGCCGCGTCGATCTCGTCGCGATGGCCGGCTTCGGCACGATGCTCACCGCGGCGCTGCACGACGCGTTCCCCGGGCGTGTCCTCAATACCCATCCGTCGCTCCTCCCCGCGTTCCCCGGCTGGCACGCCGTCGCCGACGCGCTGGCGGCGGGGGTCGCCACGACGGGGTGCACCGTCCACCTGGCGACGGCCGAGGTCGACGCCGGCCCGGTGCTCGCGCAGGCCGAGGTTCCCGTGCACCCCGGTGACACAGCAGCTACCCTGCACGAGCGGATCAAGCAGGTGGAGCGGAGGCTGTACCCCGACACGATCCTCCGAGTGCTCGGCGAGCTCGACCTGTGACGACGTCGGCGCCTCCTGCGCCGGTGGGCACCGCCCAAGAGAGGAAGTCGAGGGAGCCGGGGCCGGCATGAGGGCGCTCCTGTCCGTCTACGACAAGACCGGGCTCGTCGAGCTCGCCGCCGGGCTGGAGGCGCTCGGGTGGGAGCTCGTGGCGAGCGGCAACACGTCGAAGGCGCTCGTGGGCGCGGGGATCGCGCACCTGCAGGTCTCCGACGTCACGGGCTCCCCCGAGATGCTCGGCGGGCGCGTGAAGACGCTCCACCCGCGCATCCACGGCGGCATCCTCGCCGATCGCGCCGTCCCTGCGCACCGCGCAGACCTCGAGGCCCAGGGCATCGCCCCCATCGACCTCGTCGTGTGCAACCTCTACCCCTTCACGTCCTCGCCCTCCGTCGAGATGATCGACATCGGCGGGCCCGCCATGGTGCGTGCCGCGGCGAAGAACCACGCGCACGTCGCCGTGGTCACCTCCCCTGCCGACTACGGGCCGGTCCTCGAGGAGCTCCGCGCCTCGAGCACTTCCGGGGATGCCGGCGCCGGTGCCGGCGGCGCGCTCTCCGAGGCGACGCGCCGTCGGCTCGCGCGTGCCGCGTTCGCGCACACCGCCGCGTACGACGCGGCCATCGTGTCATGGTTGGACGGCGACGACCCCCTCCCGCCGACCCTCCACCTCACCTTCGAGCGGGCCGAGCTTTGCCGCTACGGCGAGAACCCCCACCAGCGCGGCGCCCGCTACCGATCCGGACCCGGCTTCTGGGACGGAGTGGTCGAGCACTCCGGCGGCGCGCTCAGCTACCTGAATATCTTCGACGCCGACGCGGCGTGGCGCCTCGTCCACGAGGTGGCCGCGGACGCCGGCGGCCGTTCCGCGGCCGTGATCGTGAAGCACGCCAACCCGTGCGGCGCGGCGGTCGCGGACGACCTCCTCACCGCGTACGCCGGGGCCCTCGACGGCGATCCGGTGTCGGCGTTCGGCGGGATCGTGGCATTGGGCGGCGAGATCGACGACGACCTCGCCGAGGCGATGGCACAGGGCCCGCAGGCCGACGTGGTCGTGGCCCGGGCGTACACCTCCGGGGCGATCGAGCGACTGTCGGCACGACGCAAGGCGACGCGGCTCCTGTCCGCGCCGGTGCCCGAGGGGACCGGGCGCCAGGTGCGCACGCTCGGCGCGGCGGCGCTCGTGCAGGACGCCGACGTGCTGGTCGGTTCGCCACAAGGTTGGAGGGTGGCCACCGCGCGCGAGCCCCGCGAGGGGGAGTGGGCGGACCTCGTGCTCGCCTGGCGGCTGTGCGCGCGCACGACGTCCAACGCGGTCGTCGTCGCCGCCGGCGGCCAGGCGGTCGGGGTGGGGGCGGGGCAGCAGTCGCGCGTGGTCGCCGCAGAGCTCGCGATCGGAAAGGCCGGGGCGCGGGCAACGGGCGCGGCCGCGGCCAGCGACGGCTTCTTTCCGTTCCCCGACGGCCTCGCCGTGCTCGCCGGCGCGGGGGTGACCGCGGTCGTGCAGCCCGGAGGGAGCGTGCGTGACGCAGAGGTGGTCGCAGCAGCGGACGCCGCGGGCCTCGCGATGGTGCTCACGGGCGAGCGGCACTTCCGGCACTGACCGACGGCTCGAGCGACTCGACGATGGCGTTGAAGGTGGGCGAGGGGCGCATCACCTCGGCGGCACGGTCGGGGTCCGGGCGGTAGTAGCCGCCGAGGTCCACAGATGCCCCCTGGACCGCTCCGAGCTCGTTCACGATCGGCTCCTCGGCCTCGGCGAGCGCCTTGGCGAGCCCCGAGAAGGTCGCTGCCAGCTCGGGGTCCTCGGACTGGGCGGCGAGCTCCTGCGCCCAGTACAGGGCGAGGAAGAAGTGGCTGCCCCGGTTGTCGACGCCGCCGGGCTGGCGGCTCGGCGACCTCCCCTCGTCGAGGACCCGCTCGGTCGCCCGGTCCAGGCCGGCCGCCAGGAGGGCGACGCGCGGGTTGCCCGTCCTCTCGGCGAGGAGCGCCAGGCTGGCCGCCAGCGCGAGGAACTCGCCGAGGCTGTCCCACCGGAGGAAGTCCTCCTGCACGAACTGCTGGACGTGCTTCGGCGCGGAGCCGCCTGACCCGGTCTCGAACAGCGCGCCCCCGGCGAGGAGCGGGACGATCGAGAGCATCTTGGCGCTCGTGCCCACTTCCATGATCGGGAAGAGGTCGGTCAGGTAGTCCCGCAGGACGTTGCCGGTCACCGAGATCGTGCTCTCCCCCCGCCGGATCCGCTCGAGCGAGTGGTCCGTGGCCGCGCCCGGCGCCATGATCTCGAGCGACAGACCCTCGGTGTCCTCGTCTTCCAGCGCGGCTCGGAC
>JBOGGB010000334.1:0-2211 GCA_050743605.1 Acidimicrobiales bacterium | reverse complement strand
CGAGGCGGCGGCGCTCGCCGAAGATGCCGAGCGCGCGCTCATGGGCGTGGCGACCAAGCTTCGCCGCCCGGGCGCGACGGTGGCCCTCCCGCCCCTTCGCAAGAAGCAGCTCGCGCTGTCCTCGGCGGCCGAGGCTGCCGCCTACGACGATCCGGTCCGGCTCGGGGAGGCGCTGGCGCTTGCCGCCTGAACGGACCAGCTCGTCAACTCGGTGAACACGCTGGCCCACCTCGTCGGCATCGGCGAGGAAGGCTCCTAGCTCGTGGTCAGGCGCCCAAGCCCGAGATGGTCGAGGAGCGAGGTGAACTGTGCGGAGAGCCACCCGAGGTCGCCTGCGAGCAGGATCGCCCCGAACGCGACGAGCACGACGCCTGCGACCACCTGCACCGCCGCGAGCGGCCGGCGGGCCCGGGCGTAGAAGCCGGTCAACCGGTCAAAGGCGATTCCGGTCGCAAGAAACGGCACCCCGAGGCCGAGCGAGTAGGCGAAGAGGAGGACGACTCCCCCGCCGAGCGTCGAGTGCCGGTACGTGAGCGCGAGGACCGCGCCGAGCACCGGGCCGATGCAGGGGGTCCAGGCGAAGGCGAAGGCCATCCCCATCACCGGCGCGGCCCACGCCCCCAGCGCCTCCGGCCGGACGTGGAACCGGCGCTCCCCCGCGAGCCACCCCACCCTGCCCGCGACGCGAGGGCCGAGGCGCGACCACGCGCGCCCCGGCAGCGAGCTGGAGAGCAGCACAAGGCCGAGCGCGACGACGAACGCGCCCGAGGTGAGGTCGAGCGCGTGCTTGTGGTGCACGAGCAGCGCGTGCACGCCGGACGCGGACGCGCCGAGCGCGACAAAGACGAGCGTGAAGCCCGCGACGAAGAGCAGGATTCCGCGCACCAGCGGTACGAGCGGCCGGCGGCGTACGGCTGGGAGGGGGGCGGAGGACGCTCCTGTCGCGACGAACGGCGCCGGTGCGGCTGCGCCGACGAGGGCGAGCTCGTGCGCGGGTCGCACATGCTCGGGCATCGCCTGCACGCACGAGGCAGCTCCACCGAGCTCGGCGGCCGACAGCCCCGACACGAGCGAGAGGTAGCCCGGCACGAGCGGGAGCACGCAAGGGGAGAGGAACGACAGCATCCCCGCGCCGAACGCCGCGAGCACGCCGAACGGGTCGGCCGTGATCGTCCCCGGGAGCACCTCAGCCCGGCTGCGCGCGGACCAGGTCGAGGTCGGCCTCGACCATCATTTCGACGAGGCGGCCGAAGTCGACCTGGCGCTCCCAGCCGAGCGTCTGGCGCGCCTTGGTCGGGTCGCCGACGAGCAGGTCCACCTCCGCCGGACGAAGGAACCGCTCGTCGACGACGACGTGTTGCTCCCAGTCCAGCCCCGCCGCGGCGAACGCAAGCTCGCACAGCTCACGCACCGAGTGCGTCTCCCCCGTCGCCACGACGTAGTCGGCCGGCTCGTCCTGTTGGACCATCAGCCACATGGCACGGACGTAGTCCGCGGCGAATCCCCAGTCGCGTTGGGAGTCGAGGTTGCCCAGGGCGAGCTTCTCGTCGAGCCCGGAGGCGATACGTGCGACGCCGTGGCTGACCTTGCGCGTGACGAACTCGAGACCGCGACGCGGCGACTCGTGGTTGAACAACATGCCCGAGGATGCGTGCAAGCCGTAGGACTCGCGGTAGTTCACGGTGATCCAATGACCGTAGACCTTCGCCACGCCGTAGGGGCTGCGCGGGTAGAACGGCGTGGACTCCTTCTGGGGGACCTCGTGGACCTTGCCGAACATCTCCGAGGAGCTCGCCTGGTAGAAGCGGATCTCCGGGTCGACGATGCGGATCGCGTCGAGCAGCCTCGTGACGCCGAGCGCGGTGGTCTCCCCGGTGAGGACCGGCTGGCTCCAGCTCGTCTGGACGAACGACTGCGCAGCGAGGTTGTAGACCTCGGTCGGACGGTGGTCGCGGAGCGCGGCGATCAGCGACACCTCGTCGAGCAGGTCGGCAGGGACGAGCGTGATGCGATCCTGGACGTGCGCGATGCGCTCGAAATTCAGCGTGCTCGAGCGCCGCACGACCCCGATCACCTCGTAGCCCTGCTCGAGCAGTAGCTCGGCGAGATAGGAGCCGTCCTGCCCGGTCACGCCGGGGATCAACGCGCGCTTCGCCGTCGTCGCGGGCACCTCCGCCACGGTAGTCGAGCCGGCGCGACCAGGCTGCCCGC
>JBOGGB010000333.1:0-4144 GCA_050743605.1 Acidimicrobiales bacterium | reverse complement strand
GCCCTGCGCAGCGCGTGCAGCGGATCGTCCACTACGCGTCGCGCTCGGGCATGGACGTCGAGGGGTTGGGCGAGGAGCGCGTCGTCCAGCTCGTGCGAGCCGGCATGGTCGGCGACCCGGCCGACCTCTATCTCCTGCAGGTAGAGCGATTGGCGACGCTCGAACGCATGGGCGCGGTCTCCTCGAGCAACCTGGTGGACGCGATCGAGGAGTCGAAGTCGCGGCCGCTCTCGCGCCTGCTCGTCGCGCTCGGGATCCGCCATGTCGGCCCGACCGTCGCGCGGTCGATCGCACGTGCGTTCGGCTCGCTCGGCGCACTGCGACAGGCGAGCTCCGAGGAGTTGGCCGCGGTCGACGGGGTCGGCGCAGTGATCGCCGACAGCGTGATCGAGTTCTTCTCGCACCCGATGAACGTGGCGGTGGTCGACCGGCTGGTGGAGTTCGGCATCCGCACCGACGAGCCGGGCTCGTCGGCCGGTCCGGCGGCCGCCCCCCCGGCCGGACCCGCGGGCGCTCGGGGGCAGGCAGGTGCCGGGCCCGCGGTGCCGCCCACCCTCGCCGGCAGGTCGGTGGTGGTCACCGGCACCCTCGAGGGCTACAGCCGCGAGGAGGCCGAGGCGGCGATCGTCTTGCGGGGAGGAAAGTCTCCGGGCACCGTCTCGAAGAGGACGCTCGCTGTGGTGGTGGGGGACTCTCCGGGGGCGGCGAAGGTGCGGAAGGCAGAGGAGCTCGGGGTTCCCATCGTGGACGGCGCCCGCTTCGACCAGCTCTTGGAGACCGGCGAGCTACCCGGCTGACGTCAATGGGGCGACCCCCTCGAGGCGGCCCCCTGGCGGCGACCCCCTGGCGGCGACCCCTGGCGCGTACGTCGGGCTTTGTGGAGGCTCACCCCTGAGCCATACCATCGTCTCGGGCAGCGCCGGTGCGTGCGTCCGCCCCGAACGGAGGACCGCAAAGTGGCTGAGCAGGATGGTGGACGGCTCTCGGCCGAAGAGATCGTCGAGCTCTCCAAGCGTTACACGCTGTTCGACTGGGTCGCACAGTCGAAGGTCTCGCCATTCCCGATTGCTTCTGCGAGCGGCGTCTACTTCACCGGAGCCGACGGCAAGCGCTACCTCGACTTCAACTCCCAGCTCATGAGCGTGAACGCGGGCCACGGGGACGCTCGCATCGCTGACGCCGTCGCGAGGCAGGTGCGTGAGCTTGCTTACGTCAGCTCCGCGGGGATGACGACCGAGGTCCGTGCGCTCCTCGGGCGCAAGCTCGCCGAGCTCTTCCCAGGGGACATCGAGAAATCCTTCTTCACGCTCGCCGGCGCCGACGCCAACGAGAACGCCATCCGCATCGCGAGGGCCGTGACCGGGCGCCAGAAGATCCTCGCTCGCTACCGCTCTTACCACGGGGCGACCGCAGGGGCGATCACGCTGACCGGCGAGCCCCGCCGATGGGCGAACGAGCCGGGCATCGGCGGAGTCGTCCACGTGCTCGACTTCTACCACGGCACCACCCGCCCCTCCGACGACGCCGCAGAGGCGCTCACCTTGCTCCAAGAGACGATCGAGCTCGAGGGCCCCACCACCATCGCGGCCTTCATCTTGGAGCCGGTGACCGGCACGAACGGCATCCTCATCCCCCCCGACGGCTACCTCCAGGGAGTGCGCGAGCTGTGCGACCGCTACGGAATCCTGCTCATCGCCGATGAGGTGATGAGCGGCTTCGGGCGGACCGGAGCTTGGTTCGCCGTTGACCATTGGGGAGTCGTCCCGGACCTCATCACCTGTGCCAAGGGCCTCACCTCGAGCTACGTGCCTCTCGGCGCGGTCGGGCTCCGCCCGCAGGTCGCCGAGCACTTCGAAGATCACCCCTTCTCCGGCGGCCTCACCTACAACTCCCATCCCGTCGCGCTCGCCGCAGCGTTGGCCACGATCCGGGTCTACGAGGAGGACGGCCTCGTCGAGCACGCGAAGAAGATGGGCGAGGTGATGCGGGGCCATCACGAAGACCTCGCGGCACGCCACCCCTCGGTGGGCGCCTTCCGCAACATCGGGCTGTTCGGCTGCCTGGAGCTCGTGCGCAACCGTGCGACTGGGGAGCCGATGGCGCCGTTCAACTCGTCGAGCCCCGAGATGGCAGCGCTCCTCTCGAGCATGCTCGACCAGGGGGTCTATGTGAGCCTTCACTGGAACCAGGTCATGACCAACCCGCCCTTGTGCATCACCGAGGCCCAGCTCGCGGAGGGCTTCGCCGCGCTCGACCAAGCGCTGGAGATCACCGACCGCGCGGTCGTCGGTTAGGCGACGCCCGGCCGATCCCGACGAGGAGGAGACACGTGGAACGCATCAGCCACTTCATCAACGGCAAGGTGGTGCCTGGAGCATCCGGCCACCATGGCGACGTCTTCGACCCCGCGACCGCAGAGCTGACCCATGAGGTCGACTTCGCGTCCGAAGAGGAGGTCGACGCGGCGGTGGAGGCTGCGCGGGCTGCGGGACGCTCGTGGGCGGCGACGTCGCTCGCCAAGCGGGCCGAGGTGCTGTTCCGCTTCCGCCAGGAGCTGGACGCGCACCGCGCGGAGCTCGCCCGAGCGGTCACCCTCCAGCACGGCAAGGTCCTCTCCGACGCCATGGGCGAGGTCGCCCGTGGCCTGGAGAACGTGGAATTCGCCTGTGGCATCCCGAACCTGCTGGCCGGTCGTTACGCCGAGCGGGCGTCGACTGGCGTCGACGTGTACTCGGTCCGCCAGCCGCTCGGGGTCGTGGCAGGGATCACGCCGTTCAACTTCCCGGTGATGGTCCCACTTTGGATGTGTGCGAGCGCCATCGCCTGTGGCAACGCCTTCGTGCCGAAGCCCTCCGAGAAGGACCCGGGGGCCCCGGTCCTGCTCGCCGAGCTCTTCTCTGCTGCCGGGCTTCCCGACGGCGTCTTCAACGTGGTGCAGGGGGACAAGGTGGCGGTCGACGCGCTGCTGGCGCATCCCGACGTTGCGGCCGTGTCCTTCGTCGGCTCGACTCCGATCGCCCGGCGCGTCTACGAGGAGGCCGCCAAGCAGGGCAAGCGTGTCCAGGCCCTGGGTGGCGCGAAGAACCACATGGTGGTCCTCCCCGATGCCGACGTCGAGATGGCCGCCGACGCTGCGGTGTCCGCCGCCTACGGCTCGGCGGGAGAGCGTTGCATGGCGATCTCGGTGGTGGTGCCCGTCGGGCGGGTCGCCGAGCCGCTGGTCGAGGCGATCTCCAGCCGCCTGGCGAACCTGCGCATCGGCCCGGGTCTCGACTCCGGCTCCGAGATGGGACCGCTCGTGACGAAGGCCCACCGCGACAAGGTCGCCTCATACATGGACGTTGCTCGTTCCCAGGGCGCCAAGGTGGTCGTCGACGGCAGGGAGCATCCGCTCTACGAAAAGGACGGCTTCTTCCTCGGTGCCTCGCTGATCGACGAGGTGCGCCCCGACATGGACTGCTACCGCGACGAGATCTTCGGGCCGGTGCTGTCCGTCGTGCGTGCCGGGGACTTCGAGGAGGCGATGTCCCTCGTGAACTCGAGCCCCTGGGGCAACGGCGCGGCCATCTTCACCCGTGACGGCGGCGCCGCCCGCAGGTTCCAAGAGGAGGTGGAGGCGGGAATGGTCGGCGTGAACGTGCCGATCCCCGTTCCCGTCGGCTACTTCTCCTTCGGTGGGTGGAAGGCCTCCCTGTTCGGCGACACCCACGTCTACGGCCCCGAAAGCATCAGCTTCTACACCCGTGCCAAGGTCACGACCGAGCGCTGGCCGGACCCCTCCACGAGCGCGATCGACCTCGGGTTCCCGCAGAACCGCTGACCTCTCCGAGGGCCGCGAGGCGCCGCCCAGCTTCCAGGTACCAGGCTGCGCACCTGCCATTGGTCCCTCATCGGCAAGCGGCGCCCCGGTAGCCTTGCGGCGGGTCCCATGCCAATCCTCTCCGAACCCCTCGGCCGGGTGCTCGGGAACCGCTACCGGCTCGTGGCGGCCCTCGGGTCCGGCGCGTCGGCTCATGTCTTCCTCGCCGAGGACATGGTGCTGCAGCGAGGCGTGGCGGTCAAAGTCCTCCAACCGGCGCTCGCCCGAGACGAGGCGTTCCTCCGCCGGTTCCGGGCCGAGGCGAGAGCGGTCGCCGCACTGAAC
>JBOGGB010000332.1:0-1691 GCA_050743605.1 Acidimicrobiales bacterium | reverse complement strand
ACACGCAGGTCGGCGATGTCCGGTCCGCGAAACGGGAGCTCCAAGCGGTCGTCCGTACGCTCGACGAGGAGATCATGTCGACGTTCTCGAGTGCGGCGGCGGACGTGAACGAGCACTTCAGCGATATCGTCGCGACGCTCTTCCCCGGTGGGCAGGGGCGGCTCACGCTGACCGAGCCCGACGATCTGCTGCACACCGGCGTCGAGGTCGAGGTGCGACCGCTCGGCCGCAACGTTCGTCGTGTGTCACTGCTCTCCGGCGGTGAGCGATCGCTCGCAGCGCTGGCGTTCCTCTTTGCGGTCTTCCGTTCGAGGCCCTCGCCCTTCTACCTCATGGACGAGGTCGAGGCTGCGCTCGACGACGTCAACCTGCACCGATTCCTCGGTCTCATCGACGAGTTCCGCCACGAAGCGCAGCTCGTCATCGTCTCGCACCAGAAGCGGACGATGGAGGCGGCTGACGCCCTCTACGGCGTGACGATGGCGCCAGGCGGCTCGTCGCAGGTGGTGAGCCAACGTCCGCAGCGGCAGACGCAGGCAGTCGGCTGACCGCGAGCCGAGCCATCTTCGGGCGGACGTCCCTGCGACAGCTGTCCTGGGAACGAGGCGCCGATAGGCTCGCCGACTCGTGACTGCTCTGTGGATCGCGCTCGCCGTGGTGGTAGCCGTACTGGTCGTCGGCACGCTCAGCTACGTGACGAGCACGCGAAGACGGCGAGGAGAACGACCGCGCCCGGAGACGGGAAGACCCCCCGCGCGCGCGGCCGAGCCGACCGGACCACCTGCTGCCGAGCCACCACGTTCGGTCGAGGAGCCGCTGCCGGTCGAGGAGCCGCTGCCGGTCGAGGAGGTGCCGCCGGTCGAGGAGCCGAGGGTCGGGTTCGGAGCGCCGACCTTGCGCGAGCGGCTCGGACGTTCCCGCGGAGTGTTCGCCGGACTCCGCTCGCTCCGTGGGAAGGGGGTCGACCCGGCGACCTGGGACGAGCTCGAAGAGAGCCTTCTCCGAGCTGACGTCGGCGTAGCGACGACGGAAGCCCTGCTCGGCGACCTGCGACGCCGCGACCGGGAGAAGGAGATCGGCAACGGCGCCGAGCTGGTCGACGCCCTGCGCGCCGACCTCGTCGACCTTCTGTCGCTCGAACGGCGCTGGGACGGCGCGACGGGCTCAGGACTCTCGCCCGGCCACGGCGCGGGACCTGACACGGACCTCGCCGCCGCCTCTGCCGCATCTGCCGCCTCTGCCGCCGAGCCCATCGGGCGGGGGCTCCGCTTCGACGACGAGGAAGGTGTGGTGAACGTCTGGCTCTTCGTCGGGGTGAACGGCGTGGGCAAGACGACCACCGTGGGCAAGGTGGCTCGGCAGCAGGTCGAGGCGGGGCGGTCGGTGCTCCTGGCGGCGGGCGACACGTTCCGGGCAGCGGCGGGTGAGCAGCTCGCCGCCTGGGCGGAGCGGGTCGGCGCGGAGATCGTCCGGGGTGCGGAAGGCGGAGATCCGAGCGCGGTGGTCTTCGATGCGGTGCAGCGCGCGGCGGCGCGCGGCAACTCCCTCGTGCTCGCCGACACCGCCGGCCGGTTGCACACGAAGGTCAACCTTGTCGAGGAGCTGAAGAAGATCCGCCGTGTAGCCGAACGGCCTCCGGGCCGCGTGACCGAGGTCCTCCTCGTCCTCGACGCGACGACGGGGCAGAACGG
>JBOGGB010000331.1:0-1616 GCA_050743605.1 Acidimicrobiales bacterium | reverse complement strand
GCTCTGGGTAACGCGCTGGGTAACGCGCCGGTCGACGTGGCGGTCGACGTGGCGTCCGGCTCCCCCGCCGGGCCCGCGCCCGCCAGCGGGACCTGCGCTGCGCCCCGGTAGGCTCGAACGGCGATGGCACCGGGGGTCGGCTTTCCCGCACGGCGAATGCGCCGGCTGCGGCGCACCCCCGCGTTGCGCCGCCTCGTCGCCGAGACGCGGCTCTCGGTCGACGACCTGGTGGCTCCGCTCTTCGTGCGCGAGGGGATCGACGAGCCGGTGCCGATCCTTTCGGTGCCCGGTCACTTCCAGCACACCGTGCGCTCCGTGCTCGCCGAAACGAAGCGGCTCGTTGGGCTCGGCGTGCCCGCCGTGGTCCTCTTCGGCGTCCCCGACGGCAAGGACGAGGTGGGGTCGGGCGCCTGGAACCCCGACGGCGTGGTCCAGCGCACGCTCCGCTCGCTCCGGGACGCCTTCGGCGACGAGGTGGTGCTCGTCGCCGACCTCTGCCTCGACGAGTACACCGACCACGGGCACTGCGGGGTGCTCGCTCACGACGGCACCGTCGACAACGACGCGACTCTCGAGCTCTACGCGCGCGTCGCGCTCGCGCAGGCGACGGCAGGCGCGGACGTCGTGGCGCCGAGCGGGATGATGGACGGGCAGGTCGCGGCCATACGGCGCGCGCTCGACGGCGACGGGCGCTCGGAGGTGGCGGTGCTCGCCTACGCGGCGAAGTTCGCCTCCGGCCTGTACGGGCCGTTCCGCGACGCGGTCGACGTGCACATCGCGGGCGGCGGCGACCGCCGCGGGTACCAGCTTGACCCCGCGCGCCGCAGGGAGGCGCTCGCCGAGGTGGAGCTCGACGTCCGCGAGGGCGCGGACATCGTGATGGTGAAGCCGGCGGTCACCTACCTCGACGTGATCGCCCAGGTGCGCCGTGCCGTCGACGTGCCCGTCGCGGCGTACCACGTGAGCGGCGAGTACGCGATGGTGAAGGCCGCCGACGCGCAGGGATGGATCGACGGCGCGGAGGTGGCGCTCGAGCAGCTCGTCGCGGTGAAGCGTGCGGGGGCCGACCTCGTCCTCACCTATTTCGCCGGCGAGGTGGCCGAGGCGCTCGGTGGCTGACGCCGCGGGAGGCGGCGACCGACCGGCGACGGGGTCCAACGCGGCATGGTTCGCCCGCGCCCTCCGTTCGATCCCGGGCGGTGTCGACTCCCCCGTGCGGTCGTTCTCCTCGGTGGGAGGGGTCCCGTTCACGGTCGCGCACGGGGAGGGACCGTGGGTGTTCGACGTGGAGGGCAACCGCTACCTCGACTTCGTCCAGTCCTACGGCGCGGTCCTCCTCGGCCACGGGCATCCCGTCGTCGTGGAGGCGGTCTGCCGCGCGGCGACGCTCGGCAGCTCCTTCGGCATGCCGACTCCCGGCGAGGTGCTGCTCGCCGAGACGATCTGCGCGCGCGTCCCGGGCTGCGAGCAGGCGCGCTTCGTGTCGTCGGGCACCGAGGCCGCGATGAGCGCGGTCCGGCTCGCGCGCGGGGTCACCGGACGCCCGCGCGTGGTCGAGTTCGCCGGCTGCTACCACGGCCACTCCGACGGGCTGCTCGCGGGAGGCGGGAGCGGGG
>JBOGGB010000330.1:0-8048 GCA_050743605.1 Acidimicrobiales bacterium | reverse complement strand
CGGCGGTCCGCTTGATCCGTGCCCGCGTCCTCGGGTCGAGGCGGCCCTTCCCGCTCAGCGCGTGCGAGACGGTGGTCGGCGACACTCCGGCGGCTGCGGCGACATCCCGGATCGTCGTTCGCCCCGCGACAGCCACCGGCCCCTCCATGCCATGCCTCGTGCTATGCCTGTTCCCGTACTTGCTGCTGCACACCTTAGTCTTCTGCAGGTGGCGAACCAGCCAGACAATGTACGCCACAATCGTGTCATTTCCTTGACGCAAAACGATTTGTCAACGACAATTGCCGATGGCATTTCGCCGTGACGAGGTCAGAGGTGGTGTCCGTGGGCGACGACACGACGGCTGAAGGGCAGGCTGAGCAGCGGACCGTCTCGGGTGGTCACCTGGTCGCACGTGCACTGCGCAACGAGGGCGTCGACACCATCTTCACGCTGTGCGGCGGCCACATCTCGGACGTCTACGACGGCTGTCTCGACGAGGGAGTCCGCATCATCGACGTCCGGCACGAGCAGGTCGCGGCACACGCGGCGGACGGCTACGCGCGCATGACGGGCAACCTGGGGTGCGCTGTCGTCACGGCAGGCCCGGGCACGACCAACGCCCTCACCGGCGTGGCCAACGCCCTACGGGCAGAGAGCCCGATGCTCCTGATCGGCGGGCAGGCGGCCCTGAGCCAGCACCGGATGGGCGGGCTCCAGGACCTCCCCCACGTCGATCTGCTGCGTCCGATCACGAAATTCGCCTCGTCGGTGCCCGCGACGGCCCGCGTCGCAGACTTCGTGGCAATGGCCGCACGAGAGGCGTTCGCAGGTGCCTTCGGTCCGGTCTACTTGGAGATCCCTCGAGACGTCCTCGACGCGAGGGTCCCCGAGCACGCCGCGCGTCTCCCCGCCGCGGGACGCTCGAGGGCCTCGACGAAGAGCGCCGGCGCGCTCTGCGACATCGAGCGGCTCGCCGACGCACTCCGCCGCGCCGAGCGACCCTGCGTCCTGCTCGGCCAGCAGATCTGGACGTGCCGGGCGACCGAGGCTGCGACGGCATTCGTCGAACAGCTCGAGATCCCCGCGTACGTGAACGGGGCGGCGCGTGGCACGCTCCCGCCTTCCCACCCCCTCCTCTTCCAGCTCACCAGGAGGGACGCCTTCGCCGATGCCGACGTGATCGTCGTCGTCGGCACCCCGTTCGACTTCCGGCTCCGCTACGGCGCCTCGCTGAAGGCCCCGACCGTGGCCCAGGTCGACATGGGCTTTGGAACCGTCGGGCGCAACCGAGACGTCGAGATCGGCCTGGTGGGGGACGTCGGGGTGATCCTCCGGCTCGTCACGGAGTCGGTAGGCACGCTGCACGACAAGGCGCGCGCCGCCCGGGCAGAGTGGGTGGCGGCACTGCGCGACAGGGAGAACGCGCTCGTCGCCGCACGCCGGCCTGCACTCGAGAACGGGTCCGTACCGATCGATCCCTACCGGCTCGCGCACGAACTCGACCGCTTCTTGACCGAGGACTCGATCTTCGTCGGCGACGGCGGAGACGTCGTCACCTTCGCAGGCAACGTCGTGCGCCCCAAGGCGCCCGGTTCCTGGATGGACCCCGGACCGTTGGGGACGCTCGGTGTGGGCACCGGCTTCGCCCTGGCTGCCAAGCTCGCCCACCCGACGAAGGAGGTGGTCGCCCTCTTCGGGGACGGCTCCTTTGCGATGACGGCCTTCGACATCCAGACTGCGGACCGTTTCGGCCTGCCATACATCGCCGTCGTCGGCAACAACTCGCACATGAACCAGATCCGCTGCGGACAGATCCAGAAGTACGGGGAGGAACGCGGGTCGGTCGCCAACTACCTCGGCGACGTGGACTTCGAGAAGTTTGCGGACATGCTTGGGATCTACGGCGAAGCCGTGCACGACCCCGAAGAGATCGCCCCAGCGCTCGAGCGCGCTCGCGCCGCCGGGACCTGTGCGATCCTGAACGTCTGGCTCGACCCGAACGCGTACGCGCCGGGCACCCAGAACCAGACGATGTACAAGTGATCCGCTCGAGCGGCGAAGCCGTCGGGGCTCCCGTGGGCACACCAGCGACGAAGGCACTGTCGGGCGTGCGGGTCGTCGACATGACCCACGTCCAATCGGGGCCGAGCTGCACCCAGCTGCTTGCATGGCTCGGGGCCGACGTGGTCAAGATCGAGACGCCGAAGGGAGGCGACGTCACCCGCCAGCAGCTGCGAGACCGACCCGACATCGACAGCCTCTACTTCGCGATGCTGAATTCGAACAAGCGCTCCCTCACGCTCAACTTCAAGTCCGAGGGAGGGAAGCGGGTCTTGGAGCGCCTCCTGTCGACGGCCGACGTCCTCGTGGAGAACTTCGGCCCGGGCGTCCTAGAGCGCAACGGTCTCGGCTGGGAGGAGCTCCACGCTCGTCATCCCCGGCTCGTCTACGCGTCGGTCAAGGGCTTCGGGCCCGGTCAGTTCGAAGACGCCAAGGCTTACGAGCCGATCGCCCAGGCAATGGGTGGGTCCATGTCCGCGACCGGCGAGCCAGCGGGCCCCCCCATGGTGACGGGCGCCCAGATCGGCGACTCGGGAACCGGCATCCACCTCGTCGCGGCGGTCCTGGCCGCACTCATCCAGCGCGACCGACACACCGGCACCGGCCAGCGCGTCGTGTGCGCGATGCAAGACTCGGTCCTGAACCTGTGCCGGGTCAAGCTCCGTGATCAGCAGCGCCTCTTGGCCGGGCCTCTCTCCGAGTACCCGGTCCAGAGCGAGGACGGCGCGGTGCCACGGTCGGCCAACGCCTCGGGCGGCGGTCATCCGGGCTCCGCCCTGCGCTGCGCGCCCGGTGGCCCGAACGACTACGTCTACCTGATCCTGCGTCCGACCGAGTGGGCGGTCCTGTGCAAGGAGATGGGCCGGGACGAGCTGGTCGATCATCCCGACTACGCCACCGCAGAACAGCGTGTGACGCACCTGGGGGACGTGTTCTCCCTCGTCGAGCAGTGGACGTCGACGAGGACCAAGTGGGAGGTCTACGAGCGCCTGAACGGGATCGGGGTGCCCTGCGGCCCGATCTTCGACACGAGAGAGCTCCTCTCCGACCGGTCCCTTCGCGACCGCGGGCTCATCGCAGCGATCGACCATCCCGAACGGGGCACCTACCACACGGTCGGCTGCCCCCTGCAGCTCTCCGACTCCCCGGTCGACTACGCGCCGGCGCCGCTCCTCGGTCAGCACACGAGGGAGTTGCTCTCCGGCGAGCTCGGCTTCGACGACGAGGAGATCGCGGCCTTGGAAGCTGAGGGCGCGATCTGAGCGAGGTCGTATGACCTGCAGCTCGTCTCCGTCGGTGGTCGTGGTCGGCTCGATCAACGCCGACCTCGTCGTCCGCGTCGGTTGCCTCGCGGTGCCGGAGGGCCGATCCCCAGGGCCATCATCTTCGCCAGCCTCGGCGAGTACTAGGGCGTCGGTGCGACACCTTCGGTAGACAACTGCTCTGTCGTTGTCTACCAACTCTCACCTTCGGCGGTAGACTGAGTGCGTGCACAAGACCGCCCTACGGCTCGATGACGAACTGCTGGCCCGGGCCCGGGAGGTGCTCGGGACGACGACGACCACGGAGACGATTCACGCCGCCCTCGCCGAGGTCGTCGCGAGAAAGGGACGCGGGCGGCTCTTCGAGCGGCTGCGCACGCAAGAGGGGATCGACCTCGCCGACGACGAGGTCATGGAACAGGCATGGCGGTAGGGCGGGCGGGTGGCACAGTACGTCGCGGACAAATCAGCCCTTGCCCGGGTGCACCTGCCGTCGGTGGCAGCCCGCCTCGAGCCGTTGTTCGTTGGCGGTGAGATCGCCACGTGCGGGATCGTCGATTTGGAGCTGCTCTTCAGCGCTCGAAGCGCCAAGGATTATCTCGCGATCTTGGCCGACCGCCGGTCGCTGTCGCGGTTCGAAATTGGCGACATCGAGATTGAGCGGGCGATCGAGGTGCAGACGGCCCTCGCCCGCAAGGGCCAGCACCGAGGGGTCACGATCCCCGACCTCCTGATCGCAGCAGCCGCGGAGTCCGTCGGGCTCACGGTCCTCCACTACGACGGCGACTTCGACCGGCTTGCCGAGGTCACCGGTCAGCGCGTCGAATGGGTGGTGCCTCAGGGCACCGTCCCCTGAGCTCATCATTGGGCTCGCCGGCGAGAAGTTCCAGCCCAGACCGCCAACTCGAACATTGCCTCGCGTGTCGCCGGTGGGAGGGTCCCCCCTCCGACACGCTCAACCGGGAACGATCCCGCAAATTCCCGCTTCTCGCTGACGAGCAGGCGCCCGAGGCGGGGGCCGCCACCAGCATCGGCCCGCCGGACGCGACCATCGCCGAGATTGCGCCCGGCGGCGGTCCCCGGAGGAATCCGTGGGTGACGTATGCCACACACATCCAAGGCGCCCACCGGGTGGCCCGGCTGCGGCCCGGCCCCGGGGTCGGTCGTGCGCTTCGAGATCCGCTACGCCGACTGCGTACCGGTCACCCGGGCCAGGACCCGCGACCTGATTGTGCCGCCGGCTACGTCTGGCACTGTCATCTCCAGCCGGCGGTGGTCGCCTCCGACTGAGTCCAGACGGGCTCTCGGGATGCCCCATCACTGGGCACAAAAGTGCGCCTGCCGCAGGCCATCTGGCACCACCCACCACATTGCGCCGGCTCCACCCGGACGCACAGTGGAATCCCGAAACTGAATCAAGGAGCCTCGATGATCACCGCGTGCAGAATGGACGTCTGCACCGCAGCACGCTGGTGGACGACCTGTGGAACAGCGCAGTCCACGCTGTTGCCTCGTACCGCATCGGAATGGATGTGTACGACGTGAGGCGGCCCTTCTGACGGCGGGACATGTGCCAGTTCCAGTTCCTGCGAACCCGGGCTTCCTCGTACACGCGGGGGTGTTGCTGTTCTTGAGGGCATGATCGATGCGGCGGCGAGGCGCCAAGAACGAGGGCGGTGTGTAGGGGAGTTCTGAGTCAGCGTCGCAGCGGGCTGGAAACAGCCAGTCCGAGCAGCTCTTCACTGACGAAGAGCTGCGCTGGCCGGCCCGTCCGAGAAGGTGCTGCAGCGGGATAGGGGGTGAGAATGCCGGCATCTGCGAGCGTCCTGAGGGCAGTACCGGCAGCAGGCCGGGTGAGCCCAAGCGCACTGACTACGGCAGGGGTGGTTAGCACCAGATGGCTGGGCAAGAGGTCCAGGACCCGCCACGCGCTGGCGTCGGACCGCAGGGACCGGACCCTGCCGTACCCGGACAATTTCTGCTCCCAGCCAGCGCGGATCCGCCCCACATCACCGACGAGTTGCTGCTGCGCCCGACTCGCGCCCGAGACGGCATCGGCAAACCAAGCGACCCAGGAGTTGGTCTGCCCGAAGCGGTACTGGGTCAGCCCGGCGGTGTACCCACCGACGTCGGCGGCAAGCCGGACGCTGACCGGCGGTGGAGTGAGCAGGTAGAGCCGGCGGGTGAGCAGCCATGAGATGAGCACCCGACCGATCCGGCCGTTCCCGTCAGCGAAAGGGTGGATGATCTCGAACTGGGCATGCGCGATCGCTGCTGCGGCGATCGGGTCGAGGTCCGCACCGTTGACGAAGGTGAGCAGGTCGGCGAGCAGCCCGTCGAGCGTTGCTGCCGGCGGCGTGACGAGGTGGGCCTCGAACGGCGTCGGGCTGCCGATCCAACCTTGTTCGTCGCGGATGCAGCCGACGTAGCGCGCTGGCGCGGGGCTCCCCGCCATCAACGCCTCGTGCCAGCGGCACAGCTCCTCCACACTGAGCGGCTCTTTGCCCGAGGCGTGGGCGATGGCCTCGTCGGCGGCAGCCATGTTGGCAGCCACCCAGGCGGCCGGGGTGCGAACGCTGTCGTTATGCTCGGCAATGACGACATCGACGACCGGAGCAGTGACGCCTTCGATGTAGCTCGACGCGATCCCCTCGGCGCGAAGGAGTAACCGAGCAAGAGGGACGTACTCGTCACTCAGGGCCTCGGCGCCCTGTGAAACCCCTGCAGCAGCGGCACCACAGCGGGAAGCGGTCTTCGCATCAAGAGAGAGGTCGCGTTCGACCAGCAATTGGGGTACAAAGGCGCTGACGCGCCGGCCCCGCCAGACGACGGGCACTTCGGTTCCGGCAAGCTCCATCGGATCCCTCCTTTTGTAAGGGATAGCCTACTACCCTTTACAAAGGACTGTCACTTTCTCGTGGACGTGGACGTGGCCGTGAAGCAGCCGCATGCCCTCGTCGACAGGCCAGAGCCTGGCGTAACTGGTGGAGGATCTGGGTCAGGCGTGGGACACTGCAGCCAGTTATACTAGCTGGTATGACTAACCGGGTTGGGCCGAAAGGGCAGGTCGTGATCCCAAAAGATCTTCGCGATCGGCTCGGGATCGGCCCAGGAGACGAGGTCGAGTTCGCTCTCGACGAGGACGCCGATGCAGTGCGCGTGGAACCGGTACGGGATCACCCGACGCTGCGGGGATCACTGGCCGGGCTGGGGCTCGTGGCTGAGTTGGAGGGCGACCACCGCTCCGAAGCCCGTCGTTGACCGACTGCCTCGACTCATGGGCAGTGTTGCGCTGGCTCGATGGCGAAGGGCCGGCGGCAGCTCGGGTGGAGGCAGCGATGCCGTCTCGTCCGGTCATGAGCTGGATCAACCTCGGTGAGGTGGCGTACATCGTGGAGCGCCGCGCCGGCACCGATCGGGCTCGTCACGTCGTGCGGGAGCTTCGCCCACGGCTCACGTTGGACCTGCCGAACGAAGCTCGGGTCCTCGAAGCGGCGCACCTGAAGGCGGAGCACCCCATGGCGTACGCCGACGCGTTCGCCGTCGCCACGGCGATCGTTCGTGGCGCGACCCTCCTGACCGGCGACCCCGAGATCCTGGACGGTGATCCTTCGTGGCCGGTCGAAGATCTACGCTCTTGAACGTCGGGGACCACATCCCGCGAGCACCAGCTCCGTCCGGAACACGGCTGTGGACGTCGAGTACGGATCGGACCTCCGACACGTTCCAGCTCCACGCTTCGTGATCCGGAAAGATTCCGGGAAGATCCGGACCTCGGGTCCATGTCGTTTCTCAGACCCGGCTCAGGTCCGCGGCGCTGAACGTGGACCTGAGCTTGACCTGTTGGCAGCCGTCCATCCTGCGGGCGGTGTCGGTGACGAGACCGCCCGTGGCGACGACCATGAGCGCAGCGATCCACAGGACCGCCGCAGGCCAGATCAGGACCGCCATCGCGTACCGCGCGACACCGCGGAACCCGTCGACGCCGGACCTGGCCCAGCGAGTCGCTCGCGGGATGGCCTTCGAGTAACGGTACGTAGGGCCCCCCTCGTCGTTGACTGCCCGAAATGTTACGTTGCAGTCGGTGTCCGTGCGGAGGGGAGGACCTGGCCCTTTGAACCCTTTGCACCCTTCGAACAGGAACCCCGCTCAGATCACGGACTCCGACACGGCCTCGCACCCGCGAACGGTGTCGATCACCACAACACCTCCGCAGTAGTACACTGTGTCAAGAGGTAATACTTCATGATCACCACGGTCAATCCGAAGGGTCAGGTCACCATCCCCGAGCCGCTGCGCGAGCGCTACGGGTTCCCGCCAGGCACGAAGGTCGTGTGGCTGGAGCGCGACGGCGACCTCATCCCCAAGCCACTGCTGTCGCTCGAGCAGCTGCGTGGGCGCTTCAAGGGGTGCGAGCTGACGGTAATGCTGCTCGAAGAGCGCGCTCGGGACCGCTAGCACGAGGATGGCTGATCGCGTCGTCCTCGACGCCCACGCGGTCCTCGCCTTCCTCGGCCAGGAGCCTGGTTGGACCGAGGTCGAGGAGATCCTGCACTCCGGCGAGCCGTGGATGACGCTCATCAACCTCGGGGAGGTCGCGTACATCGTCGAACGCAGCTCCGACTCCGGAGCCGCCGACGAGGTGTGGGCGAACCTTCGAGCGGAGAGCCGGCCCGATGGGGTGCCAGTTCGCTGGATCGATGTCAACGACACCCTTGTGCGCCGAGCGGCCGCCATCAAGGC
>JBOGGB010000329.1:0-6656 GCA_050743605.1 Acidimicrobiales bacterium | reverse complement strand
GGTACGCCGCACCGCCGGCAACCACCACCACGACCACGAGCAGCACGAGGGGAGCGCCGATCCTCCGAGCGGGGCGCTCCATCACGCGGAGCGAGCGGTCCCGGCGCGGCGTCCGATCTGCACGCCCCGACGTGCTCCTTCCCTCGTCCGGCTCGGGGCTGACGTCGTCGAAGTGCCCGAGCGCAGGCTCGCCCGGCCGCCCGAGCGGCGCCGTCGGCGGACCCGGAACGGGCGGAGCCTGACCTCCCGGATCTCGCTCGCCGCCGGCCACCTGACCGAGCACGTCCAGCGCCTGGCGGTACCCCACGACCGACTGGGACTCCCCGCTCCCGTGCCTCCGGACCAGCGCCGACACGATCACGACCACCACGATGCCCGCGACGACGGCGACCGCGACTTCCACCACCCCCATATAACAGGATCGGCGCGGTCGGAGTACGTGCGCGGTTCTCGGCTGTGCACAGTCCGGAAATGGCGCAATCCGTGCGCAGTGGTTCGCTTCATGTAGCCTCGGATTCCCGTCGCACTGCTCTGGCGGTTTCCGCCCGGGGACGGAGGAAAGAGAGCCGCGGTGGCCATCGAGCTCGGCAGGGTCGACGGGAGGAGGGCACGCGGCCTCAGGACTCGAGACGCCATCATCGGCGCCTTGCTCGACCTCGTCGCTCAAGGTGACGTCGCGCCGACCGCGCAACGGATCGCCCACCGGGCAGCGGTCTCCGTGCGCTCGGTCTACCAGCACTTCGCAGATGTGGAGGGGCTGTACGCGGACGCTGCCGCACAGACGTACGAAAGGGCGCGGGCGACCGCCAGGGACCTGGACCCCTCGCTCCCGGTCTCCCGTCGTGCCGACGAGTTCGTCGAGGGCCGGACGAGCACCCTGGAGAAGCTCCTCCAGTTCCACCGCGCCCTGCGGCTCGTCGAGCCGAGCTCCGACCGCGTGCGCAGCCACCGCCTGGAGATGGAGCGGTGGGAGAAGGAGCGGATCCGAAAGGTGTTCGCACCGGAGCTGCGGGCCATGGGCGCCACCGAGCGGTCCGCGGTGCTGGCGGGCATCGACGTCCTCACGAGCGCGGACTGCTGGGATCATCTCCGCAGGAACGGGCAGTCGGCGCGCGGGGCGCGTCAGGTTGTCCGATCCGGGGTCCTCTGCATGCTCGGTGTGACGGGCTAGCTGTTCAGCCCGCTCAGGTCCGCAGACCTGCTCGAGGCCGGCACGCCGCAGCGATGTCACGCCGGCGAGGGTTCGCCTGGTCCCGAGCCGACAGCACCGGGTCCGCGACGCCCCAGTCGGCTCCGACTTCAGGGTCGTCCCACGCGAGCCCGAGCTCGTCTGCAGGGTTGTAGTAGCCATCCACCAAGTACCACAGGAGCAGATCGCTCAGCGCGGCAAAGCCGTGGGCCACTCCGGGAGGGATGAAGAGCCCCCGGTCCTCATCACCGTCCAGCTCCATCGTCTCGGTCACGCCGTCGGTGGCCGAGCCTTCCCGCAGGTCGTGCAGCACCACTCTTGCCCGGCCGCGCAGCACGTACCAGTAGTCCGCCTGGTGCAGGTGATAGTGGAGCCCGACGACCGCGCCCGCCTGCTTCTCGGAGCGGTTGCCCTGCACCATCTCACGTCCGAGAGGGAGCCACTGGCGACGGTACGTCTCGACGAAACGCCCTCGCGCGTCGCCGTGGGCGTCGGGGACGACGACCAGGACATCGTCGATGGCACCCGGGAGCGACGTCGGCACGGCCGCACAGTAGCCGGTCGTCTCGCATGGGGGTGACCCCCTTCGTGGCTAGCCCGTGATGCGACGGAGCTTGCGGTACTCGCTGCGGTAGAAGACGAGCGGGCTCCCCTCGCCCACACCGAGCTCGAGGACCCGACCCGTGACCAGCTCGTGGTCGCCGGCGTCGTGCACGGCGTCCAACGCGCACTCCACCCACGCGAGGGAACCGTCGAGGACCGGCGTGCCCGCCGCACCGACGTGCCACGAGACCCCCTCGAACTTGTTCGCACCCCGCTCGGCGAACGCGTCGGACACCTCTTGCTGCTCGTCGGTCAGGATGTTCACGCAGAACTCCCCTGCCTCGATCATGCGCGGCCAGCTCGTCGAGTTCTTCGATGGGGCGAGCACGACCATCGGGGGGCGGAGCGAGAGCGACGAGAACGCCTGGCAGGTGAAGCCGACCGGCACTCCCGCCTCGAACGCGGTCACGACCGTGACACCGCTCGGGAAGCGGCCGAGCACCTCCCGGAAGTCTGTCACAGCGAGACCGTCGTGCCCTCGGTCGCGACGGACACGTCCTCGAGCCGACGGGCGTCGGCAAGCCGTCGTGCGCCTTCTTCGAGCTCCCCGGCCTCGCGGTCGGTGCGCGACGGGTCGTGGTGGAAGAGCATGAGCCGGCGGACGCCGCTCTCGGCGGCGACGCGGACCGCGTAGGAGACCGTCGAATGTCCCCAGTCGGGCTTCGACGCGAACTCCTCCTCGGTGTACTGGGCGTCGTGGAGCAGGAGGTCGGCGCCTTCGCAGAGCATGAGGACCGAGTCGGAAACCACCTCGCGGTCCGGAGGAGCCTGGTGGTCCGGGACGTAGACGAGGCTGCGCCCCCCGGCCTCGACCCGGAACCCGAGCGTGTGCCCAGGATGCGCGACGCGCGCGGCTCGCACCACGATCTTGCCCAGGTGGACCACTTCGGCCCCATCGATGGCGGCAAGCTCGCGCACCTCGATCTTCCCGCCGAACTCCACCATCGGCACGGGGAAGAAGGGGGGCTCGAACGTGCGCTCGAGCGCGCGCTGGAGGTGCTCGCCCTCCTGGCTCGGTCCGTGCAGCGTGAGGTGGGCGCCAGGGTCGTGCAGGGGGGAGAAGAACGGCAGGCCGAGGATGTGGTCGAAGTGGAGGTGCGTGAGCAGCGCGTTGGCAACGAGCGGACGCCCGCTCGGGCCGCCGCTCCGGCCGCCGCCTCCGAGCGACTCGCCGAGGGCTCGGAGACCGGTCCCCAGGTCCAGCACGAGGGGTGGCTCGCCGTCGACCGACACGAGGACGCACGAGGTGTTCCCTCCGACCCGGCGGTATTCCGCGCCGGAGCAGGGGCACGAGCCTCGGACCCCGAAGAAGCTGACGTCCACCGAGACACGGTAACGCCGGGCGGGAGCCGCGGCCGGGAACCCGGGCGGCGGCGGCGGCCCGCTCACACCAGCGTCAGGGCGCCTCCCAGCCAGCACGCCATCCCCTCGTCCACGAGGGCGTGCGCCACTCGCGACGCCCTCTCGGTGTCGTCGGGCCAGCCTGCCGCCGCCGCCAGGGCCGGGGCCGCGACCGGCCCGAGACGCAGCGCGGACACCAGTCGGCCGCGCCCCTGCCGGTCCGAGCCGCTGAATTCCCCCTGCCGGCGACACCCTGCGGTGCCGGGATCGGGATCCTGTGCGCCCGCCCGAGCCCACTTGCACCGGCGTGCGAGCGGGCAGGCGCCGCACCGCGGGGCACGTGCCGTGCAGCAGCGCTCGCCGAGATCGAAGAGCGCCTGGCTGAACCGCCACGAGCCCCGCTCCGGCACGAGCCGGTCAGCGAGCCCCTGCGCGGCCGCCCGGGAGAGCGGGCGGCCGGCGACGGCGCGCGCCAGCACCCGGGAGACGTTCGTGTCGACCGCCCCGATCGCTCGGCCGTAGCCGAAGACGAGCCCGGCCCGTGCGGTATAGGGCCCGACGCCGGGAAGCTCGAGCAGGAGGTCCAGCTCAGCCGGGACACGGCCGTCGTGACGCTCGGCGAGCAGCACCGCCGTCCGGTGGAGGTGCAGCGCGCGGCGGTTGTACCCGAGCCCCGCCCAAGCTCGCACGACGTCGGCTGGGCGCGCAGCCGCGCACTCGGCGGGCGTCGGGAACCACGCGGCGAACCGGCAGAAGGGCTCGACGACACGGGAAGCCTGCGTCTGCTGGAGCATCACCTCGCTCACGAGGACGAGCCAGGGATCTCTCGTGGCGCGCCACGGGAGATCACGCCAGAGGCCTTCCGCCCCGCGCAGCACGGCGCGTCTCACTTGCCCAAGCTCCCGATCGCAGAGCTCGGCTCCCGCCTGGCTGTCAGCCCCAGACGCCATCGGGGTAGGGCCGGCGGCGCGCGGGCAGCGCGGCGCGCTTCCAGACCAGCACCTTGCGGCGGAAGGAGCACACCTCCTCGCCCCGCTGGTTGAAGGCCTTGGTCTCCACGGTCACGACGCCGCGGTCCTCTTTGGAACGGGACTCCACCGCCTCCACCACCTTGGTCTCGGCATAGATCGTGTCCCCGTGGAAAGTTGGGTTCCGGTGCACCAGGGACTCCACCTCCAGGTTCGCGATGGCCGATCCGCTCACGTCCGCGACGCTCATGCCGAGCGCGAGCGAGTACACGAGGTTGCCGACGACGACGTTGCCGCCCTGGACGGCGTCGTGCTCCGCGAACCACGCGTTCGTGTGGAGCGGGTGGTGGTTCATCGTGATCATGCAGAAGAGGTGGTCGTCGTACTCGGTGATGGTCTTGCCCGGCCAATGCCGGTAGACGTCGCCGACGACGAAGTCCTCGAGGCAGCGCCCGAACGGCCGGTCGTGGATCGTCATGACGCGTCGGCAGGACGCGGACGGGTCGTGAACCGGAGGTCGGCGCCGGGCAGGGACTCGCCGTCGATGGTGAGCCTCCACGTGTAGCGCGCACCAGGAGGGAGCGGGATCGGACCCATGTTGACCGCCAGGGCGACATCGATCGGCGACCCCTCGGGCAACGTGGGAGGGTGGCTCACCGTGAACTCCCCGCGCACCTCCACGGGCTGCGAGCCGTCGGGGGTCTCCACCAGCACGGGACGGCCGTCGGCGTCTTCCAAGAAGAGCTCCCAGTGGTGGGTCCTGTCCGCCTCGTTCCAGTCGACCTCGATCTTCAACGCGACGGCGGACGGCACGGGGTCGGGCCCCGTCATCGACCAGCCGCCGCCCAGGATGTAGAGCTTCCCGTCAGCGACCTGCGCCGCGTCACACAGCATCATCGTGACCTTCACGCCGTTGGAGGCTACCGTCGGCCCACGTGGAGCCGCCCGCGCTGCGCAACGACGTCTATCGACGGCCACTTGCGACCGCGCTGGACCGCCTGGGCGTCGGGCCGGGGTGGCGGGTGGTCGACGTCGGCGCCGGAGCTGGCGACGTCGCGGTGGCGCTGGCCGAGGTGGTGGGCCGCGACGGCAGGGTCTACGCGGTCGACAGCGATCCGGTCGCCCGGGACGAGACCGCCCAGGCGGCAGCGGCGCACAGCCAGGTCCTGGCGATCACCCAGCGAGCCGAGGACCTTCAGCTTCCCGAGCTCGTCGATCTCGCCTTCTGCCGCTTCCTGCTGATGCACGTCACCGACCCGGTCGCCGTCCTGGCTCGCATGGCCGCAGCGGTCCGCCCACAGGGTTGGGTCGTGGCGCAGGAGCCCGTCACCTCCTCCGGGCGCGTCGACGGCCGTCCGTTGACGATGCCCGACGCGCGCGACCCCGACGTCGGTGCGCGGCTCCCCGCGCTCGTGCTCCGGGCGGGCCTGGTGCTCCAGGACGCCTGGGCAGAAGCCCCCGCGGGCGCAGGGCCCGGGCCGGTGGCGTCCTACCTCGCGGACCTGACGGACGTCGATCCGGGGTATGACCCGATCGTGCTCCCGCCTCTCGTCACCGTGCTCGCCCGAAGGGCCGAATAACCAGGTGGGGGTGGACCCGAGCGTCGACCTGGACCAGGCCGCCGCAGCCGTGGACTGCGCGGACGTCGTCGTCCGACGCGGTGTTGCCGCGCTACGAGAGTCCGGCGTCGACGCGGCACAGGTCGTTGCCTACGACGTGGCGCACGCGGCGGCATCCGTGGCGACGGCGCGCGCCGCAGTCGCGTACGGCGGTCTCGGGGACGTCGAGGCACGAATTGCCTGTGCGTTCGTCGCGGACGTGGTGAGCGATCTCCGGTCGAAGATCTCCGGCCGGGAGGCGTCGTGGAAGGCCGGCGGGGAGCTCCTCGACCCCGCCGACAAGCTCGTGGCCGCCCACCGGGACCCCGAGGTCCTCGCAGCGCTCTGCGGCGAGGAGGGGCCGCGCCACCTGCCCGAGGACCTCGAGCTCGCCCGCGAGACCTTCCACCGCTTCGCAGACAACGAGGTGCGCCCACACGCCGAGCACGTCCACCGCACCAACTCGGACATCCCCGAGACGATCATCTCCGGATTGGCCGCGCTCGGCGGGTTCGGCCTGTCGGTGCCCGAGGAGTACGGCGGGTTCGCCTCCGGCGGGGAGAACGACGTCATGGGGATGGTCGTCGCCACCGAAGAGCTCTCCTGGGGTTCGCTCGGCATCGGCGGATCGCTCATCACGCGGCCCGAGATCCTCTCCCGGGCGCTCGTGTGCGGCGGGACCGACGAGCAGAAGCGCCGTTGGCTCCCCGAGCTCGCGAGCGGTGAGCTCCTCGCCGCGGTGGCGGTCACCGAGCCGGACTACGGCTCGGACGTGGCCGGGATCGCCACGACCGCCGCTCGAGAGGGCGGCGGGTGGGTAGTGAACGGCGTGAAGACCTGGTGCACCTTCGCAGCCCGCGCGGACCTGCTCATGCTGCTCGCACGGACCGATCCCGATCGCTCGAAGGGACATCGCGGGTTGTCCCTTTTCGTCGTCGACAAGGGTCCGGCCACAGG
>JBOGGB010000328.1:0-14143 GCA_050743605.1 Acidimicrobiales bacterium | reverse complement strand
ACCGGGCCGGAGGGTACCAGCGCGGCCCTTTGACGGCGTTCCGCCGCCGACGGTAGCTTCCTCGCCGAGGGTCGCCGAACGATCCCTCGGTGGTCGGAACGACGCCTGGCCGAGTTTGCCAGCTGATGGGGACGACACATGCGGTTCACTGATCCGGCGAACTTGGACTGGGTCGACGGCGTGCGGCATCGTGCGACCGCGATCAACCTGAAGGTGCTCCTCGAGGGCCACGGGTTCCAGCTCACCCTCTCCGAGGTCCACGACACGGCCATGCGCAGCCCCCGGCATCGGCACAACTTCGACCAGATCCGCATCGGGCTGGCAGGGGTTGCCACCTACGGACGCAGCCGGGAGATCCGGGAGCGGATGATCGGCTACTTCCCCGAGGGGACCCGGTACGGCCCGCAAGGCGTGACCGCCGTCCCCAACTTCCAGGTCGTGCTCCAGTTCGAGGGCGCCAGCGCGAGCCGGTATCTCGCCACCGACGTCATCAACCGGTCCACGGACACCCTCCGCCGTGCGGGGCAGTTCCGCGACGGCTTCTACTTCGCCGAGGGCGAGCTGCGGGGCGTCGACGCGTTCCAGGCGGTCTGGGAGCACGCGTCGGGGCAGCCGATGGTGTACCCGGTGCCGCGCTACGAAGATCCCGTCTACTTGCACTTGGACTCCTTCTCGTACCACCCCTCGGGAGATCCCGGAGTGGACCGGAAGCTCCTGGCCGCCTTCTCCGAGCGCGAGCTGTCACTTCGCATGACCCGACTGGCACCCGACGCCCAGGTGCAGGTCGGAGATCGGCGGCAACGCTGCATCACGTTCGTCCTGGACGGGCCCATCCGGCTGGGCGGGGACCGCCTCGGGCAGTGGTCGGCCGTCTACACCGACCCCGGCGAGCACGCCACCGTGTCGGGAGCAGGACAGCAGGCCGAGCTGGTGGAGATCGCGCTCCCGGTCATCGAGGCGGCGGAGGTGACCGGACGGCAGGAGGCGCAGGTCGCGGTCTAGGGCTCTGACCGGGTCTGCGAAGATTGCCGCATGGACGACCGGGTGGACGACCGGGTGGATGACCGCAACGGCGGGAGCGACCACGATGGCGACGGCTTGGTCGTCGTCGGCATGGGAGCGGCTGGACTCTCGGCAGCAGTCAGCTATCTCGAAGCGTCCGATTCCCACGTCCCTCGGCACGTCACCGTCCTCGAACGGTCGAGCCCCGAAGCGCGCGGCGGCTCGACTCGTTACACGAGCTCGTGGTTCAGGGTTACCGAGGAACGACGCCTCGACCCGGACTTCGTCACGGACATGGAGACCTACTCGCAAGGCATGGCGGACCTCGACTACTGCCGCACGCTCGCCCTCGAGGTGCCGGACTCCATCGCGTTCTTGGAGCAGCACGGGGTCGAGTACACCTACTTCGAGCAGGGGTTCCCCAATGGCAACTCGGGCGGAGGGCTCGGGATGCCGGTCCGCAGCGGGCTCGGCATCGTGGACGGTCTCGCGGCCGTGCTGGAGGGCAGCGATCGCGCGCATCTGGTCTACGAGACGGAAGCGGTCCGCCTGAGCCTCGGGGACGACGGGTGCGTCGACGGTGTCGTCGTACGGGGCCCCGACGGGTCACTGCGCACCTGCCACGCGTCCGCGGTCGTCATCGCAAGCGGAGGCTTCGAAGGAAACGGCCGCATGCTCACGCAGTACCTCGGCGCGCGAGCCTGCGACATACCGGTGATCTCGCCGGGAACCGCGAACAACTGCGGAGAAGGCATCCTGATGGCGATCGACGTCGGTGCCGGCACCGCAGGCCAGTTCGACATGGCCCACATCGAGCCGGTCGACCCCCGGGCGAAGAAGCCGGACGCCGTGATCTACCCGTACACGTACGGGATCGTCGTCAACCGGGACGCCGAGCGCTTCTTCGACGAGGGGAAGGACAGCTTCGACGAGACCTTCGAGGAGCTGGGCTACGAGATCTGGCGGAACCAGCACCAGACGGCGTTCCTCGTCGCCGACCAGACCAGCCTCTCGGTGAACGGGTTCAGGGAGGTCGTGTTCACCGACCAGCCTCCCGTGGCGGCCGACACGCTCTCCGACCTCGCACGGCAGCTGGGCCTCGATCCTGCCGCCCTCTGCGAGACGGTTGCCCAGTACAACGCAGCGATCGCACCTGGAGAGTTCGACCCGTACCGCTTCGACGGCAAGCACACCGAGAACCTGGACCCGCCGAAGTCCAACTGGGCGTTCCCCCTCGACTCACCTCCCTTCGTCGCCTACCCCATGACCGGCTCGATCTGCTTCACCTTCGGCGGGTTGCGTACCGACACCGCAGGCCGCGTCCTGACGCCGTCGGGCAGACCGATCCCGGCGCTGTACGCCGCAGGCGAGGTGACGGGCGTCTACTACCACAAGTACCCCGTCGGGACGTCGGTGATCCGGGGAGTGACCTTCGGGCGGCTCGCCGGCGCCCACGCGGCAAGCGCGACGAGCCAGACGAGCCAGATGCACCCAGGCGGGGCGCGGCCGGGCTGAGAACGGATCCCGACGGCCAGGCACTCCATGGACGATCACGGCGGCGACCCAGCGCCGTCACGACGGCGTCACGGGGCGGCGATGCGAGTGGCGGTCGGGCTCCTCGCGCTGTCCATGGCGGCTGCCAGCGTGCTCGCCTGGCAGCTCGCCTCGACGCCCAACAGGCGTGCGGGCTCTCGGAACGGGCGGACGACCTCCGCGCGCAGCGGCAAGGGGGGTGGGACGCCGGGCCGCCCGACGATCAGTCCCACCACGGCTCCACCAGCCACCACGGCTGCGGCTCCGACGGTCCCCGCGAGCAAAGGGCCGCTCAGGGTGCTCGAGATCGGTGACTCCCTCGGAGTCGACCTCGGGGAGGCGATGGAGCGCAGCTGGCCGTCGCCGAGCGTGCAGCTGACCATGGCCGCGCGCGGCGACACCGGGCTTGCGAACCGGAGCTACTACGACTGGCCGAGTGTCCTCACGGGGCTGCTGGCGAGCGTGCATCCGCAAGTCGTGGTGGTCCTCCTGGGCGCCAACGACCTTCAGTCGATGGTGACAGGGTCGACCGTCACGTACGACGGCACGTCGGCGTGGAACGCGCAGTACGCCGCGAGGGTCGCCTCGATCGTCACGGAGTCCGTCCGTTCCGGGGCACACGTCCTGTGGGTCGGAGAACCGGCGATGCAGACAACGTTCATCAACGCCGGCATGACGCGCATCGACGGTATCGCCCAGAAGGTCGTGGCGCGCGATCCCGGCAGGGCCGCCTACCTGAGCTCGAGCTCGGTCCTCGCTCCCGGCGGGTCGTTCTCCTTCGACGTCACCGACCCGACAGGCCAGCAGAACGAGGTCCGGACCCCCGATGGCGTCCATCTCATGGCTGCGGGCGCCGACCTTCTCGCCGAAGCGGCGGCCAATGCGCTCGCCCGCGACTGGGGCATCCGTGTCGCCGGCTCATAGGTTCGGGTGGGGTGACGTGCGGTCCCTCTGGCGGCGCCCGATCGTCGTCGCGCCCATGGGCGGCGGCCCTTCGACCGTCGGCCTGGTGGTGGCGGCGACCGAGAACGGCGCGCTCGCATTCCTCGCGGGCGCCTACAAGAGCGTCGAGGCCATCGTCACCGAGATCGGCGCGGTGCGGAGGGCGACCCCGGAGCCGTTCGGGGTCAACGTGTTCGTTCCGGGCTCTCCCTCCGTCGACGCCGACCGCGTGGCCGACTACCTGATGTCGCTCGACGGCGACGCTCGAACCCTCGGGACGAGCCTCGGCGATCCCTGCTGGGACGACGATCACTGGGGAGCCAAGATCGAGGCGCTGCTCGCGGCCGCGCCCCCGATCGTCAGCTTCACCTTCGGCTGCCCCGAGCGAGAGGTCGTCCAGGCGTTCCACGCCAAAGGCGTCCTCGCCGCGGTGACGGTCACCGACGCCGAAGAGGCCCGCATTGCCGAGGCGAGCGGCGCCGACTGCCTGTGCGTCCAGGGCGTCGAAGCGGGGGCCCACAGGGGGCACTTCACGAACAAGCTCCGCACCGGGACGGGACTCGGGGTCCGCGAGCTGGTTCGAGAGATCGCGCGAGGGACCGAGCTTCCCTTGATTGCCGCAGGCGGCATCAGCCGCGCGGAAGACGTGGCGGCTGTGCTCAGAGCTGGCGCGGTGGCTGCCCAGTGCGGCACCGCGTTCCTGCGCTCCGCCGAGAGCGGCGCCCATCCGGCCCACAAGGACGCGCTGGTCGACCCGAGGTTCTCCGAGACCGCGCTGACCCGATCCTTCAGCGGCAGGCCGGCCCGGGGCTTGGTCAACCGGTTCGTCCTGGAGCATCCCGACGCTCCTGCTGCCTATCCCGAGATCAACAACGCCACCCGCCCGCTGCGTGCCGCCGCGGCGGCGGCAGGGGACACCGACCGGATGAGCCTGTGGGCCGGGACCGGGTTCCGTCAGGCCACCAGCAGGTTCGCCGGCGAGATCATCGACGACCTGGCTGCTGCCCCGCTGACGCGCTGCTGACCGCGGCGACGAACCAGTGGCGGACCAGGGCCCGGACTAGGTTGGGCGTCGTCGCAGCGCGACGACGAGAGGAGCCAGATGCGACGGACGACGCGGGTCGCGGTGATCGGCGGCGGGATCGGCGGGCTCAGTGCCGCACACGCGCTGCGCAGGCGGGGATTCGAGGTCTCCGTCTACGAGGCTTCGCCGGAGCTGCGCGAGATCGGAGCCGGCGTCGCGCTCGGGCCGAACGCGATGAAGGCCCTGCGGTCGGTCGGGCTCGAAGAGCCCGTGCGCGAGATCGGCTGGGAGCCCGACCACACGATGCTGCACAACGGGATCACCGGTCGCGTGATCTCGAAGACCAGCCGCGCCAGCGCCGCCGAGGCCTACGGGGCGAGTGGCTGCATGATCCATCGAGCAGACCTCCTGGACCGCTTGGCCACCAACCTTCCCGGCGTGCTCGTCGAGCTCGCTGCGCGCTGCGACGGAGCGCGGACCGAAGGCGATGTCGCGATCGCCCACTTCAGCGACGGACGTGAGATCGAAGCTGATGTCGTCGTCGGCGCGGACGGTATCCATTCGGCGGTGAGAGAAAGCCTCTTTGGAGTCGACGCCCCGCGATTTACGGGAAAGATCTGCTATCGCAGCATCGTCCCGTCCGCAGCGGTCGCCGACGTCCCCGAGATCCACGATGGCACATGGCTCGGGCCGCACGGCACGATCGTCACCTATCGCGTCCGCCGGGGGGAGCTCGTGAACGTCGTCTGCCATTACGACGACGAGCACTACAAGCACGAGTCCTGGATCACCCAGTGTGACAAGTCGGAAGTCGTCGAGCGCTACTCGCGCTGGCACGACGCATTGAAGAGGCTCTTCTCCGCGGGCGAGCTCTGGTACAAGTGGGCGTTGTACGACCGCGATCCGATCCCGGAGTGGACGGCAGGTCGCGTGACCCTGCTTGGCGACTCCGCACACGCGATGCTGCCGTACCTCGGCCAAGGCGCGGGTCAGGCGATCGAAGACGGCTGCATCCTCGCGACCGCGCTGGGCGAGATTCCCGAAGACGCCCCCATGGCGCTCCGCCTGTACGAGCGGGTACGCCGACCTCGTGCGAGCCGTGTCGTGCTCGCATCGCGCGCCCGCGGCGTCGACAACCACCTCTCCTCCCCGATCGCTGCGCTGAGGCGGGACCTTCGAATCGCCTTTCGCAAGCGCTTCACGGGAAATCGTGTCTCCGGGCGCGCCGACGACTGGATCCCCGCCTACGACGCCGGCTCGCACGAGGTGCTCTCAGCGGGCTGAGGCTGGTGACCTCAGTGCATGGCGCTGACGATGGCCAGCACCACCAGGAGGGCCACGAGCATGTAGCCGATGTAGGCGTGCAGATGGCCCGACTGCAGACGTTTGGCCTGGCCGGACAGCCACAGCCACGCTGACCAGGCCGGGCGGTAGAGGTAGGCCTCGACCGGCTCGATCACCTCGGCACGCACCTCGATGTGGGCGTGGTCGGTCTCCGCTGCGGACCGTTCGCCCGCCTCCGCCTCCACCGAGGAGGATCGGGCCGTGATCGACCTGCGCGTCCCCAGGACGTTGCCGAGCACGTGGCGAAGGATGTTGGCGTAGGCGAACGGGCTGTAGGAGTCGGGGCCGGCGACACCTGCGGTCGCCGACCGCCACGCCGGCACCCGCCGGACCCGAAGGACCCGTCCGCTCGAGAGCACCAGCGTGACCACCCCCACGCCGAGGAGACCGATCGGCATGAGAACGAACAGCCACGACGGCGACACCGCCGAGAAGTTGCCGAACACCGGCTGGAGCACCCATGGCGAAGCCCGCGTGCCCGCCGTCGCCGACAGCGGCACCACCGGGGCGAGACCGTGGGAGATGAACCGCACCACCCAGGGCACGGCGGCCGCGAGCGCCAGGCAGGCGAACGCCAGGACGGCGAGCCCCGCCCGGCCGACGGACCCGGGGTCGAGCCCTGCCTCCGCGGAACGTTCCCGGGCGGGGCGCCCCAGCACCATGAGCCCGACGAGCCGGATGAAGCACAGCAGCGCGACCCCGGCGGTGAGCGCCACCAGAGCGCCGGCGAAGGCCATCGACAGCCGGACTGCGAGGTCCTGCATGCGGAACTCCTGCATCAGCGCCTCGAGCATGAGCCACTCCGAGACGAAGCCGATGGTCGGCGGGAGCCCACTCAGGGTGAAGGAACCGAGGGCGAAGGTGGTGGCGCTCCACCGGTCCCGCCGCCCCACTCCCCGCAACGATTCGAGGTCGTCGGTGTCGAAGCCGGCCCCGATGAAGGAGGACGCGGCGAAGAGGGACGACTTGGCGACCGCATGGGCCAGGATCTGCAGGCTCGAAGCCATCAGGCCGACCGCCACCACCCCCGGCCGATGGGTCGCCGCGCCGGCGAGGGCGACGCCGTAGCCGACCAGGATGATCCCGGCGTTCTCGACGCTCGAGTAGGCGATGACCCGGTTCAGCCCCGCCTGGACGGTGGCGAAGACGATGCCGACCAGGGCCGTCAGGCCCCCGAGCACCAAGACGGCGACCGCCAGCCAGATCGGGGGGCGCCCCAGAACCCCGAGGAAGCGCCACAGCCCGTAGAAGCCGACGTTGACCGCCACCCCGGCCATCGCGGCCCGGATCGGCCCTGGCGCGGCGGGGTACCCGAGGGGCAGCCAGATCTGAAGCGGGACCCCACCGACCTTGGCGGCGAACCCGACCACGATGAGCGCGTACGCCACCTGGTGCAGGTCGCCGCCGGGAAGCCCCGCCCACGAGGCGAAGGCGTCGCTGTGGGCTCGACCGGCCAGGAGCAAGAACCCGAACAGCAGGGCGGCGCCGCTCACCTTGCCGATCCCGAGGGTCACCCAGCCCGCCCGGGCCTGGCCCTCGTCGCGGCGACGGATCCCGACCAGGACGTAGAAGGAGAAGGTCAGGGCCTCCCATGCGAAGAGGAAGGTGAACGCGTCTCCGGCGACCAGGACGACGACGACGGCCCCCAGCAGGAGCAGGTAGCCGGCACCCGTACCGTGCCCGTCGACGCGCCCCTCCGGCACGGCCCAGCTGAGGACGCACGCCGACACCAGTACACCGAGACCCCCGACCAGGGTGAGGAAGAGCCCGGCCAGCGGGTCGAAACGCAGGATCGTCTCGCCCACACCGAAGGTTCCGGTGCCGAACGTCCCCAGGTGCACGACACTGGCCGGTCCGAGGTCCATGCGCACCCCTGCGGCGGTGACCAGACCGCTCCCGACGGCACCGGCGAGGTACGGCGCCACTCTGGTCCAGCGCCGGCCCGCACCGGCGGCGAGGTCGAGGGCGGCACCGGCGGACCAGACGACGACGGCGGCAAGGAGGAGCGACGCCGTCAACGCCCTGCTCCTGCGCTCGAGTGGGCTCGCCCTGTTGCGGGGAGGAGTCCGATGCCGAGGAGGATGCCGTGGAGGATGCCGAAGGGGCTCGGCGGTGAGCCGGGCACCCAGACATCCACCGGGACGAGGCCGCCCACCCCCGAGCTGGTCGCGTACGTCGGGTGGACCAGCCCCCCGCTGACGGCGTCGACGCCGGTGGCCACGACGACCTTCGGATCGGGCATGGCCTCGAAGGTGCGGCGGAGCGGCCCAGCCATCCCCGCCGTGCCTGCCCCGGTCACCAGCAGCAGGTCGGCGTGGCGCGGTGAGGCGGTGAAGAAGATCCCGAGGCGATGGACGTCGTAGACGGGATTCAGCAGCGCGGCAACCTCCCACTCCTCCGACCCGTCCGAACCGGCGTCGACGTGGCGGACGTGGATCGACCGGCGCAGGGCCCGCGTCCGCCTCCGCAGCTCGTCTCGGAGCCGCTCGAGGGCAGCGTCGTCCTCGCCCGTGCTCGGGACGACCAGCGCCGACCTGCCGACGGCGGCGGTCTCCACCACCGGGGAGAACCCGAAGAGGTCCGGCCTGACGTCGACGCAGCGCCCGCAGAGGATGCAGCGGCCGCGGTCCACCTGCACCACGGAGTCGCCGGCGGCGCCGGTCACCATCGCGATGGCACCGGTCGGGCAGAGCGCGGCGAGCTCGTCCTCGTTGGCGTCCTTCCGAGTGCCGTCTCCGGCGATGCCGCCGCGCTCGCCGACATCTTCGGAGCGAGCGAGGACGGTCACGGCACCGCGGAAGTTGGGGCCGTAGCCGTCGGGCCGCCTGGGGTACCGGGTGGTCACGATGCCGTTGCGGAGCCCCCGCAGGACCCAGGGCATCAGCCCGACACCCCGGCGAACGACAGGCCGAAGCTGGCTTCGATGAACACGAAGTCGGTGAAGATGTCGCCCTGGAAGGCCCGGGCGAACAGCGGCAGGTTATGGAACGAGGCGCAGCGAGGCTTCACCCGCCGGATCCGGCCTCCCTCGAGCTCCATCAGGTAGACGAGCTCCCCCTGCGGAGCCTCGACCGAGGACACCACCACGCCGTCGGATGGCAGCACCTCGCCCCGCCAGGGCGCCGGCGTCGACCCGTCCAGCTGGCCGAGGGCCTGGCGGACCAGATCGAAGGCCTGGCGGATCTCTGCCACGCGGACGTGCTGGCGAGCCAGGGCGTCGCCCTGGTCGATGCCGGCGACCGCCTCGAAGTCGAGATGTCGGTAGGCGCCGTAGGGGCGCTCGGCCCTGACGTCGCTCGGCGCCCCCGACCCGCGCCCGACCGGCCCCAGGGCGCCTTCGGCCACGGCCAGCTCGGCAGGAAGCGGACCGGTCCCTCGCAGCCGGTCGAGGAACGACGCGGTCTCCATGAGCACCCGGGTGTCGCCATCGATCGCCGACTGCAGGCGGTCCACCTGGGCGCGCGCGGCACCAGCTCCCATCTGGAGCCCTCCTGCCACACCGCCGGGTACCACGACGCCCCGGCCGAAGCGGTGGCCGCACAGGCGCGCTCGCAGGCGGAGGACCTCCTCCTTGTGCCGAGAGATCCTGGCGTAGGCCACCGCCTGGCCGGCGCCCTCGGTGTGCCGGACGATCGAGTCCAGGTGCACGGCCACCCGTTCGAGCTCGGCGTGCACCACACGCACAAGGGCGGCCGGGCGCGGCGGCTCGACCTCTGCAGCGCTCTCAAGCGCCTGGCAGCAGGCCAACGCGTGAGCCACCGAGCAGGTGCCCTCGACCCGTTCGGCAAGCAGGACGACGTCCTCCGCGCCGATCTCCCCACGCTCACCGAGGTCGCCGAAACGCCGATCGAGGCCACGGTGCTTCTGGTAGACGCGGGTGCGAAGGTGCGGGATCTCCTCGCCGGTGGTCTCGACGAGGTACTCGATGGTCTCGAACACACCGGAGCGCACAGGGCCGTAGGGGATGGTGAAGACGCCCTCGCCGCTCACGTGCCCCGGCAGCGGGGCGGTGTCGAGCTCGAGCCGTCCGGGGGCGCCGGGAGCGCCGGGCCGCGGGCGCTGCGCCCCCTCGGGAAGCGGCAGGACAAGAGGATCGAGGCGAGGATGTCCCTCGGGCTGCAGACCGAAGACGTCGTGGATCTCACGCTCGTACCATGCTGCGGCCGGCACGAGCGGGGTCAGCGCCGGATAGCGCGTCTCGCCCGGGCCGAGGAGGCTCTCGTCCACCTCGAGCCGCCCCGCTACCGCCACCAGCGCACGGAGCACCGTCGACCCGTCGCCTCTGGCAGTGGCGACCAGACCGGCGAAACGCCCGCCGTCCGCGACTCGCCCGGCCACCGCCTCGGCCAGGAGGGACGGGTGGACCCGGCGGCCGGTCAAGGCGAAGGTCATGCCGGCCCCAGCTCGTGGGCGGCCCGCGCGAGCAGGTGGGACAGCTGGCTGGGTGGATGGACCCCGAGGACGGCGAGGGCAAGCAGCCCGATCACCATGGCAGCGACCATGAAGGCACTGGTCTCGCCGCGGATCGTCCCCGTCGGCGAGGGAGTCAGCATGGTCTTCGAGGCATGCCAGGTCAACCCGAAGGTGGCAAGGGTCACCAGCACCACCAGGACCGCGGCCACCGCGTCGCTCGGGTCGCTGAGCCCGCCCGACACGATGAGGAACTCGGAGCGGAAGATCCCGAACGGCGGCAGGGCGGACAGACCGAGCACCGCGAGGACGAGCATGGGGCCGCTCCATGGCAGCGCACCGATGCCACCGCGTATCTCCCCCATGTCGGTGGTGCCGAACTTCCGCGTGACGCTCCCTGCGCCGAAGAAGGCCGTCCCCTTGGCGGCGGCATGGGCCAGCACGTGGAGCAGGACACCGACGACCGCGATGGGAGAGGCGAAGCTCATCCCGATGGCGAGCACGCCCATGTGCTCGACGCTCGAATAGGCGAAGAGGCGCTTCAGGTGGCGCTGGTTGGCCAGGTAGAGGGCCGCCAGCCCGAGCGAGGCGAGCCCGAAGGCGAGCAGCACGTCGCGCGGGAAAGTCGGGCCGATCGCGCGCACCGAGACCTGGTAGAAGCGAAGGATGCCGTAGAAGCTCACCACGAGCAGCGAGCCGGAGAGCAGCGCCGAGATGGGGGTGGGTGCCTCGGAATGCGCATCCGGCAGCCAGGTGTGCACAGGAACCAGCCCCATCTTAGTGCCGTAGCCGACGACCGCGAGCACGAAGGCGAGCCGGACCTCCTCGGCCGGGAGCCCGTGGGCGGCGCCGAGCAGCTTGGGGTAGGAGAGCTGAAAGCCGTCGCCGAGAACCGAGCTGCCGGCGTAGTACATGACGATGGTCGCGAGCAGGGCGATCCCGAGCCCCATCGAGGCGATGAGCAGGTACTTCCATGCCGCCTCGCTGGCCTCGTCGGTGTCGTCGATCGCCACGAGCAGCGCCGACACGACCGACGCCACCTCGATCGCCACCCACAGCAAGGCCATGCCGTTCACAACCGGTGCCATCAGCATCGACCAGGCGAACAGATTGAACCCGGCGAAGAACCGCTGGTTGTAGCGGCGGCTGGCAGGAGAGCCGTCGGCGCGGCGCACGTAGCCGACGGCGAAGATGGCCGTCGCCCCGTACAGGAAGGCGACGCCCACGAGGAAGACGACCGACAACGCGTCGACCCGGAGCCACCCGTTCGCCGCAACGGTCGTCCTCGCCGGCACGAGCAACAGCGCGACGGCGAAGGTGAGCGCGCCGCAGGCGACAGTGAGCAGCCGTCCGAGCCGGACCGGCAGCCACCAACAGGCCACACCGACGGCGAACGGCGTGATCAGCTCGACGAGGAGGACCCAGCCCATGCCTAGCCCTGCAGCCTGTTCAGCGCGTCGGTGGACAACGTCGCTCCCCGGCCGTGGTGGACCTTGATCAGGACCCCGAAGACGACGACCGCCACCAGCAGGTCGAAGAGGAAGGCGACCTCCAGGATCAGCGGCATCCCGGCTGCGACGACCATGCTGGCCACCGACACCCCGTTCTCCAGGGCGAAGAAGCCGACCGCCTGGGAGACGACGTCAGCCCGCAGGATCACCAGTAGGAACGCGACGAGCACCGAGGCGCCGGCCATGCCGAGCGCCGAGGTCGGGAGCGAGTGGGAGTGAACCGGCAGCCGGCCCACGACGAAGAAGCCGAATGCCGAGACGACGATCGCGAGCAGCACCATCGTCGCCACCTTGGTCCGCTTGCTGGTGGCGACGTCGAAGTGCGCGTCGCGGAGCTGCCGCAGCATGATGCCGGGGACGATCAGGACCTTCAGCACGAACGAGAGGCCGGCGAGGACGAAGAGCGCGGTCACGTGCGTGGTGACCCCCATGAGCGCGGCCAGACCGCTGACGACCAACGACTGGAACGCGTACAGGCGGATCTGGGAGCGCGACAGGGCGGCGCGCAGCATGGCGAATTCGGTCAGAAGGACGACCAGGGCTATTCCCTCGGTACCCCCGGAGAACGTGGACGGGACGGGAGCAGAGACCAGCCCGAGGACGAGCGCCATCTCAGCCGGCTCCCAGGTAGAGGACCAACACCGCCAGGATGGCGACGAGGAAGGCTGCTGCCATGAACTCGGTGATCTTGAACAGCCGCAGCTTCGAGAAGGTGTTGTCGATCAGGGTGAAGAGCGCTCCCACCCCGAAGGCCTTGCCGATCAGGACGACGATCGCGAGCAGGACCGCACCGAGGGCGGTCGAGCCCGCCAGGCCCCAGGGGGCGGCGAAGACGTTCACCAGGATCACGTAGAGGATCACCTGCTTCATGGCCGAGCCCCACTTCAATAGGCCGAAGAGCGGCCCGGAGTGCTCGAGCGTGCGAGCCTCGTCGATCATCCCGAACTCGAGGGTGCTCGAGTGGGTCTCGACCGGGATGCGACCCGTGTCGTTCAGGACGACCAGGAAGAAGGCGAGGGCCGCCAGGATGTGGGCCGGCCGGACCGCTTGGCTGAGCGAGGCACGGGCGGCGGCGGCTTCGAAGTACGGCAGGTCGGTGGTCGTGACCAGCGCCACGGTGAACGTGACGAACAGGATCGACGGCTCGATGAGCGCGCCGAACGTCATCGCGCGGCTGCTCCCGAGCTGGGCGTACGGACCGCCGGTCTCGACCGCCGCCAGGGACACCGAGAAGGCGGCGAGCCCGAGCAGGAACCCACCTCCGAGGATGTCGCCCGTCCGCCACAGCGGCAGCGGGTAGTCCGTCAGCACGGGGATGAGGAGCGGCACGATGAGGTAGCAGGTGAACGCGAGCAGCGGGCCCGCGGCGAAGACCCAGCTCGCGTCCTCGGGGACCAGGGTCTCTTTCCTGAACAGCTTGAAGATGTCGTAATAGGGCTGCAGGATCCGCGGGCCTCGCCGGCCCTGGAGCCGGGCCTCGATGTGGGAGATCCCGCCGCTGATCAGCGGCGCGAAGACGACGACGGTCAGGACCTGCAGCGCCTGGATCCCTGCCGGAGGCAGATCGACGGCAACCATCCCCATATTCCTCTACGTCACGACTCCTCGTGCGTAGAGGCCATCAGCCACGTGGCATTTCGGCAACCCCGTTCCAGGGCGCGCTCCGGAGCCTCATCCGGGGAGTGCTTCATAATATCCTCATTATCCTCGGCCGGCGGGCCGGCGCGGGTTATCCGCCGTCGCGGGGCGACCGGTCGGCGCCGGCGCACCGGCGACTCCCGTCGGGCCGCCACTCTGCGGCCTGGATCTTCACGGGGGCGGGCGCCACTCGTACCGTCCGCGCTAACTTCGGAGATGTGGATTGGGTAGTCGGCGTGCTGGTGGCGTTCGTGTTGACCCAGATCGCGTTCATCGCCACCTCCATCTACCTGCACCGCACCTTGGCCCACCGTGCGGTCCGGCTCTCGAGAGCCTCCACCATCGCGTGCCGGACGCTCGTCTGGCTGATGACGGGCATCTGCCCGCGTGAATGGGTGGCGGTGCATCGCAAGCACCATGCGTTCTCCGACCAAGAGGGCGATCCGCACTCGCCGGTCCTGCTCGGCGTATGGACGGTGCAGTGGGAGAACCCGGTGCTCTACCGGCGCGTGGCACGCAACCCGACGGTGGTGGCCCGTTACGCCCGTGACCTTCCCCCGGATCGGCTCGACCGCCTGCTGTTCGATCACGGCTGGCTCGGCATCGCCATCTCCGCCGGTGTAGTCACCGCCGTGGCAGGTTGGGAGATCATGCTCGTCGTCGCCGCGATCTACGGTGCCTTGTACCTGGGCGGGAGCGGCGCCATCAACGCCATCGGGCACCACTTCGGAAAAAGGCC
>JBOGGB010000327.1:0-3956 GCA_050743605.1 Acidimicrobiales bacterium | reverse complement strand
GAATGCGGCACCGCCCCCGGCATGTTGGCGACGCAGTAGAAGAGCGACCCGTGCACCGGGAAGGTGGGGCTCGAGTGCGTGGTGGGACGCGTGGACTCGAAGCACCCTCCCTGGTCGACGGAGATGTCGACCAGCACCGATCCTGGCCGCATGCGGGCGACGAGCTCGTCGGTCACCAGCTTCGGCGCCCGCGCGCCCACGATGAGCACGGCGCCGATCACGACGTCCGCATCGACGCACTGCTCCTCGATCGCGTGGGTGCTCGAGGCGATCGTCTCGAGGGCACCGCGGAAGTGGTGGTCGAACTGGCGCAGCCGCTCGAGGTTCTTGTCGAGGACGCACACGTTGGCATGCAGGCCGACGGCGAGGGTGGCGGCGGCCATTCCGGCGACCCCAGCCCCCAGGATCACGATCTTGGCCGCCTCGACTCCGGGCACCCCGCACACGAGGCGGCCGCGGCCACCGCCCGGGCGCATGAGGTGGTGCGACGCGACGAGTGGCGCCATCCTCCCTGCCACCTCGCTCATCGGGGTGAGCAGCGGGAGGGATCCGTCGGCCATCCTCACAGTCTCGTACGCGATCGCGACGTTCCCTGCGGCCAATAGCGCGTCCGTGCATGCGCGCGACGCCGCCAGGTGGAGGTAGGTGAAGAGGACCTGGTCCGAGCGGAGGCTCAGGCGGTGGTGCTCCTCGGTGACGGGCTCTTTCACCTTCAGGACCAGGTCGGCTCCCGCCCAGACCTCGTCGGCGTCGGGGAGGACCTTCGCCCCGGTGGCCACGTACTCCGCGTCCCGGATCGAGGAACCTTCGCCAGCACCGCGCTCGAGGTAGACGGCATGCCCGGCGGAGGTGAGCTCCCGGACGCTCGCCGGGGTCACCGCGACCCGGTACTCGTCCGCCTTCACTTCCCTGGGAACGCCGATGATCACGGTGAGAGGCCCCTCGTCGATGCTCTGGGCTCAGGCGTCCAGGTTGCTCATCACGTGCTTGACCCTCGTGTAGTCCTCGAAGCCGTACATCGAGAGGTCCTTGCCGTACCCCGAGTGCTTGAACCCGCCGTGCGGCATCTCGGCGACGAGCGGGATGTGCGTGTTGATCCAGACACAGCCGAAGTCGAGCCCCTTCGCCATCCGCATCGCGCGCCCGTGGTCCTTCGTCCACACGCTCGAGGCGAGGCCGTACTCGACGCCGTTCGCCCACGCGAGCGCCTGGTCCTCGTCCGAGAATTGCTGGACGGAGACGACCGGTCCGAAGACCTCCTGCTGGACCATCTCGTCGTCCTGGTGCAGCCCGTCCACGACCGTGGGCGCGAAGAAGTACCCGCTCGACCCCACCTGGCGGCCACCGGTGACGACCTCCGCGTGCGAGGGCAGCCGCTCGAGGAACCCGCGCACCCGGGCGAGCTGGCGCTCGTTGTTCAGCGGGCCGTATGCAGCCGATTCGTCGCCGGGCGGGCCGGTCGTGGTCGCCTTCGCCTGCTCCGTCAGGGCGGCGAGCAGGTCGTTGTGGATCCGCGGCCCGGAGAGGACCCGGGTCGCCGCGGTGCAGTCCTGCCCCGCGTTGAAGTACCCGGCGCCCGCGATGCCCGCGGCGGTCGATTCGACGTCGGCGTCGTCGAAGACGATGACCGGCGCCTTGCCTCCGAGCTCGAGGTGCACGCGCTTCAAGCCGGCTGCCGCGGAGCCCGCGACCTCCATGCCGGCGCGCACACTGCCGGTCACCGACACCATGGCGGGCGTGGGGTGCGCAACGAGTGCCCGTCCAGTGTCGCGGTCTCCGCACACGACGTTCAGCACGCCAGGCGGGAGATGCTCGGCCATGATCTCGGCCATGAGCAGGGTGGAGGCCGGGGTGGTGTCCGAGGGTTTCAGCACCATCGTGTTGCCCGCCGCGAGCGCGGGCGCCCACTTCCACACGGCCATCATCATGGGGTAGTTCCAGGGCGTGACCGCCGCGCAGACGCCGATCGGCTCGCGGCGGATCATCGACGTGTGCCCCGGCAGGTACTCGCCCGCCGATAGTCCGTGCAGCACGCGCGCCGCCCCGGCGAAGAACCGGACCTGGTCCACCATCGGCGGGATCTCCTCGGAGCGCGTCAGGCCGATCGGCTTGCCGGTGTTGCGTGACTCGGTGCGCACGAGATCCTCCGCGCGGCGCTCGAGCGCGTCCGCGATGCGCAGGAGCGCAAGGCTGCGCTCGGCGGGCGAGCGGTCCCGCCACCCGGGGAACGCCGCGCTCGCGGCCTCCATGGCACTCGCTACGTCGGCGGCGCTGGACACCGGCGCCTCGGCGTACGCGTGCCCGGTGCTCGGGTCGATCACCGGCGCCAGCGGACCGTCGGCGTCGACGAAGGTCCCGTTGACGAAGTTCGCCAGCCGCTCGATCGTGCCGGTCGGCGCGGGTGCGCTCATCGCTTCCTCCCTGGATGGCCTGGGCTCGTGCAGCCGGCGACTCCGGCGACTCCCGACGGACCCGGCGACTCCGGCCTCCCCCGGCGACCCCCGGCGGCACCTCGGCCCCCGGGACTGCACCGGGAAGGGCACGACCGGACCGGGCCGGCTCCTCAACGATCCCAGATTTCGCAGGTGGAAGCAAGGTAAGAGTGTGCTTTCGGGGGTGTGCGACGCCGGTGGCGACCGAATCACTTGACGAATGGCCATAATCTGACAGAATTCGGCGTGAAGCCGGTGAGCAGCGGGCCGGCGAGCGCGCCGTGACGAGTCGGGGAGATGCCCTTCGTGAAGCCGATCGAGCATGCCGGTCGGGGCCGCGCCATCCACCGCCGGGCGCGCCCCGTCGCCGGGCCCGCCCGGGGAGGCTCGGGTCCCTCGGGCCAACTCGACGACGCGAACCGGGCGATCATCGAGGCGCTGCAGCGAGACGGCCGACTCCCCTACGGAGCGATCGCCGACGAGGTCGGGCTGTCCGAGGCGGCGGTGCGGCGGCGGGTCCAGCGCCTGCGCGAGACCGGGGTCATGCAGATCGTCGGGGTCACCGATCCGCTCCAGCTCGGCTTCCACCGACAGGCGATGGTGGGCGTGCGGGTCGAAGGGGACGTCCGACTGGTCGCCGACAAGCTGTCGGAGCTCGAAGAGGTCGACTACGTCGTGATGTGCGCCGGCTCCTTCGACCTGCTCGTGGAGGTCGTCTGCGAGGACGACGACGCCCTGTTCCGGCTCTTGAACGATTCGGTCCGCTCCATCCCGGGGGTGCGGAGCACCGAGTCCTTCGTCTACCTGAAACTTGCCAAGCAGACCTACTCCTGGGGGACCAGATGACTTCCGAGCACGAGACCCACGCCGTCGACGACTTCGAGGAGGACGGTCGGGGCGACCGCCTGAGCGAGCGCGCCCGCCGGCACCTCTGGATGCACTTCACGCGGCTCGGCAGCTACAGCGACGAGCACGAGGTGCCCGTGATGGTGCGCGGCGAAGGCGCGTACGTCTGGGACCAGCACGGGAAGCGCTACCTCGACGGGCTGGCGGGCCTCTTCGTGAGCCAGCTCGGGCACGGGCGCTACGAGCTCGTGGAGGCGGCTGCCAAGCAGGCGGGAGAGCTTGCCTACTTCCCGCTATGGACGTACGCGCATCCTCGGGCGATCGAGCTCGCGGAGCGGCTGGCCGAGCTCGCCCCCGGAGACCTGAACCGGGTCTTCTTCACGTCCGGGGGTTCCGAGGCCGTCGAGTCCGCGCTGAAGCTCGCCCGCCAGTACTTCCGCCTCAGGGGCCAGCCGTGGCGCTACAAGGTCATCAGCCGCGAGATCGCGTACCACGGGACGAGCATGGGCGCGCTCGCGATCACCTCCATCCCAGGTCTGCGCACGCCGTTCGAACCGCTCATGCCCGGCGCCGTCAAGGTGCCGAACACGAACTTCTACCGTGCCCCCGAGCACGGCGACGACCTGGTCGAGTTCGGCCGGTGGGCCGCGGACGCGATCGAGCAGGCGATCGAGTTCG
>JBOGGB010000326.1:0-3085 GCA_050743605.1 Acidimicrobiales bacterium | reverse complement strand
ACGGTCTGCTTGGACACTGCAGCTTCGGCCGCGATGTCGTCCATGCTCGTTCCCTGGTAACCCTTGCGTAGGAACAGCGCAGCCGCGGCCTCGGCGATCGCCCGGTGCTTCTTGGACCATCGGCTCGGTGATGGCTCTTCGATCATCTCGTCCTCCCGCGAAGCGGTATTGTGGAGTTCCGAGCATGGTACTAGACAGGTCAGTACTCACTGTAGTACTGTGCAGTCTAGCACTATCGAGCTGGATTACATCATGGGGCGACCGTCGCAAATGAGGCTGATCCCGAAAGGGCGATCTCTCGCGCCGACCGGAGACCAGATGGTTGAACAAGGCTGGAGCTCAAGATCACTGGTGCATCTACTGGCCGGCCGTTGGACTCTGGCGGTGTTGGCTGGACTTGCTGACGGCGGTCGCCGCTACCTGGACCTCCAGGACGGCCTCGACGGCATCACTCGCGAGGTGTTGACCGACACGCTGCGTCGGGCAGAGCGTGACGGCTTGGTCACCCGGCACCTCGACATCGAGCGAATCGCCGGTGCCACCCTCTACGAGCTGAGCGACCGGGGTCGGTCGCTGGATGAACCGCTCGAGGCGTACTGGGAACAGGTTGAAGCAGCCCGCCGCGACTGGGGCCGCCGTGCCGGCCATGTCTGAAACGGCCCAGTCGCTCCTGGCCTGCGGTAACCGCAACGTCGACAGGCCGGGGCGACCCTTCGACGCTGACGCCGATGGCCACCTTCTCGACAGCCAACCGCGTCGGACCCAGCGGCCTGCCCACACCATCTTTGTCCTCGAGCCCGAAATTCCGGGGAGACGACGTCGAGGATCGAACGTCGGCTCCGACTTAGAGATGCGCGGCGACGTCCGCCCGCATGGAACAGGAGTGTGCTGACCATGACCACGAAGCTGGAGAAGGTGTCCTCTGCCGACGGGACCCGGATCGCCGTAGAGATGTGCGGCACGGGCCGGGCGGTCGTGCTGATCGGGGGTGCGTTCAACGATCGAACGACGATGACGGGCTTGGCGCAGCTGCTGGCCCCATACTGCACGGCCGTCATCTACGACCGCCGGGGACGAGGTGACAGCGACGATCAGAGCGCCGACTACTCGGGAGACCGTGAGATCGAGGACCTGCGGGCCGTCATCGGCCATGTCGGCGGGGCGGCGGCGGTCTTCGGGCACTCCTCGGGCGCGGTGCTCGCACTCGAGGCGGCGATCCGTCATCTACCTGTATTCAAGGTGGCGGCCTATGAGACGCCGTTCATCCCCGAGGGATCTCGGCCTCGACCGGCGCCAGACGTCGCCGAGCGCCTCACGGCCTTTGTCCGAGCGGGCGACCGTGACGAGGCGACCGTGCTGTACCAGACGGAGGTGATCGGCCTTCCTGCCAAGATGGTCGACGGCATGCGCCAGTCCGACATGTGGGGCTACTTCACCCGCCTCGCCCACTCGCTTCCCTACGACTACGCGCTCTTCGAGCCCGGCTGCCCGGTGCCGGAGGAACGTCTGGCGCAGATCGAGATCCCGACCCTTGCCATTGCTGGGTCGTACACCTTCCCGTGGCTCGCCACAGCGACCGAGCAGGTCGCTCGGGCGGTCCCGGGCGGGCGGTTCTTGTCGCTCGCGGGCCAAGACCACGGTGTCCTGCAACAGCCGGATGCTCTGGTCCCCTGCCTTCGAGAGTTCCTGGACTGACCCGACTACCGGGCGCTATGAGAGAGGAGTTCGGGCCGATGCTGATCCGATCCCGTATGGGTACGAGCGTCGATGGGTTCGTGGCGAGCATCGACGGCATGCCGGCGCTGCTGTCGATGCCCGGGTTCGTCCCCGGTGTCTCCCACGGCTACCTCGAGTTCGTCGCGGACTGTGACGCCGTGTTGATGGGCCGCTCGACCTTCTTGCCCGCCCTCGGCGCACCGCAGTGGCCGTGGCCGGACCTGGAGGTCTTCGTCATCACCTCGCGGCCCCTCCCGTCGGGGACCCCGACGGACGTCATCACCGTCTCCGATCCGGCAGCAGCGACGGAACGCCTGCACAGCAGAGACGGAGGGCGGGATGTCCATGTGGTCGGCGGACCCCTGACCATCCGGGGACTCCTCGAGGCTGGCGGCCTCGACCGCTTGGAGGTCGTGGTCCTACCCCTGGTCCTCGGCGAGGGAATTCCGCTGTCGCCTCCGGGATCCCCGATCCGCCACCTGCAGCTGATCGGAGCACCCCGGGCCTATCCCGACGGAAGCGTCGAGCTCGCCTACGACACCCGAGTGAACAGTAAAGGAGCGTCATGAAGTACATCACCATCATCTACGGCAACCAGGACCTGTGGCGGTCGTTCCCACCAGACGATGCGGCCAAGGCCATTGCGGACGTGAACGCCTTCAATCAACGGTTCCAGGAGTCGGGAGAGCTACTGGCCGCCTACGGGCTCGGCGACGAACTCACCGCCAAAACCGTACGGGTCCGCGACGGGGTGCCTGCGGTAACCGACGGGCCCTACATCGAGGGCAAGGAGTTCGTCTCGAGCTTCTTCCTGCTCGACGTGGACAGCGAGGAACGAGCGTTGGCCATCGCCGCCGAGTATCCCTTCGCCGCCTACCACGCGGTGGAGGTGTGGCCGATCCTGCATGAGTCCGGCTCCGAGATGTGACGGGCACCTGGCCCGGCGAGGACCTACTGCGGACGCTGGCCCCGCAGGTCCTCGCCGCGCTCGTCCGCCGCCACGGGGCGTTCGACCTCTGCGAGGACGCCGTCCAAGAAACCCTCCTCGAGGCTTCCATCAAGTGGCTCGAACGCGGTGTTCCCGAGAGCCCGCGCGCCTGGCTCGCCACGGTCGCCACACGCCGGTTCATCGACCGAGTCCGAAGCGACCGCTCCCGACGCCTCCGAGAAGAGCGGCTCACCTTCGGGGCGCCACCGGCCGAGGTGCTCCACGCTGCCGAGGGCATCGCTCACGACGGAAACGGGGACGACAGCCTCGTCCTCCTGCTCTTGTGCTGCCACCCGTCGCTCACCCCGCCAAGCCAGATCGCCCTCACACTCCGGGCGGTCGGCGGCGTCAGGACAGAGGAGATCGCCCACGCCTTCTTCG
>JBOGGB010000325.1:0-2053 GCA_050743605.1 Acidimicrobiales bacterium | reverse complement strand
GGTCCACACGCTGGAGGAACGATGGGATCACCTTGCGAAGCTCGGCGAGCATCATCGTCCCGTACGCTCCGACCTCGGGCAGCGAGTGGGCGGCCATCCGGAGAAGGAGCGCCTCGTAGGCCTGCCCGTCCCCGTAGATGCCGACGTTCGAGAGCGCAGCGGCGGGGAGGAGCCCGCGTGCCGCGTCGAGTGCCTTCGCCTTCAGGGCCTGGTGGTGGACGAGGTCCGAGTCGCCGGGTCGGCGCGGGTGGCGGTTGGCCAGCCAGGCCACCAGGCGCTGCAACAGCGCGCCATAGCTGTCGAACATGCGATCGAGGTCTCCGACGTAGCGCGCGCCGAGCGGGGACTCGAGGACCTCCGGCGGCCGGTGGTACCGGTAGTGGCCGCTCGGAAGACGCTGGTCGTAGGCGATATAACGCGTCGACTGCTCGAGGTACGACATCAGCCGCCCGCGCTCGAGCACCTTCGTGAGGACGTTGGAGGCCTGCTCGCAGGCGAGGTGGACGCCGCCGAGCTGTGCGACGGAGTCGTCGCCGTACTCGAAGAACACCCGCTCGTAGAGCTTCTCGGCACGCCCGAGCCCCACGGTCGCGTCGATCGTCGTGTCGCCCGAGATGTCGAGCTCCTCCACGAACTCGTCGAGGAACAGGCGTCGCAGGCTCTTCGCGGAGCGGGAGTAGCGGGCGAACAGGGCGCCCTTCACGACCTCTGGGAGGTTCACGAGGGCAAAGACCGGGAGGTCGAGGTTGGTCACGTAGCGGCGGAGGATGGCCTGCTCTTCGGGCGTGAACTCCTCGGGGACGTAGGGCGCCATGGCCCGGCCAAGGCTATGCCTCCGCCCTCTGGGGGTGGCGGACCTCGATCGAGGGTGACGGGCTCGCCGCAGGTCCGCCCGGACGGCCGGGGCGGGGCGAGGCGGGCCTCAGTCCGAGAGGCTGGGCGTGCTCGCGGCCGCGACCACGTCGCGCCGCAGAAGGTGCATGGCCGCTTCGGCCGCGGCCGCCGTGGACTGGTCCCCCGCCACGGTGGCCACCTGCCCGACCAGGTCCACCAGCTGCTTCACCGTGCGCACGAAATCGCCCGGGGCGATCTCCCCGGCGTCCTCGTAGGCGACCTCGAGCACGGTGCCGAAAGAGGCTCCCCGCGCCCACGAGGCCACCGCGCTCGCCAAGCCGTGCTCGGGTTCGCGCGTACGGGTCACGAGATGGATCTCCTCCACGGCGCGGATGCTTCCTGCGATCCGGTCGAGCTCGGCGAGCCGGTCGGCGATCTCCCGCCGCCGCCCCTCACCAAGGCGGTCGCCACCGCCGACCCCCCGGCGCTTCGGGCGCGAGCTGTCATGCGCTGCCCCGCGCCGTGCGCGTCCGGGCGTGGCCAGGGGCCGTCGCGCCCTCCGGCGCTCGAAGACCAGCGAGGAGAGCACCCCTGCGAGCACGGACGGCTCGGCGTCAGCCAGGACGTCCTCTGCGAGGGCCGCGGCGGCGAGGAGGTCGCAGTCGTGGTACACCCGGGAGAGCCGGGTGCCGCGGGCCGTGAGCGTCCAATCGTCCACGTAGCCGAGCTCCTCCAAGACTGCGAGCCGCCGCCCGAGGTGGTCCACCAGCAGGTCGCGCTGCCCTTCGTGTCGCTCCGCACCGCCCTCTCCGCCCTTGGTCCGCGTGGCCGACCGCGTGGCAGTCCGCGAGGCCAACAGGTCGGCCTGCCACTGCGCGAACGAGCGTCGCAGCACCGTCAGGGCCGTCGGGCGGTCGAAGCGCCGCACGAGGTTGACGGCGAGGTTGTACGTCGGGCGGAACGCCGAGCGGAGGTCCGGCGGAGGGGCGACCGCGATCCGTGCCATATCGGCGACCTGGGTGTCGAAGGACCACAGCACGACCGCGTGGCCCACCTCGTCCAGCCCTCGTCGCCCCGCGCGGCCGGTGAGCTGGGCGTACTCCCCGGAGGTGAGCGGGGCGCGACCTGCACTGCCGTACTTGTCGAACCGCTCGATGGCGACGGTGCGCGCCGGCATGTTGATCCCGAGCGACAGGGTCTCGGTCGCGAACACCGCCTG
>JBOGGB010000324.1:0-6542 GCA_050743605.1 Acidimicrobiales bacterium | reverse complement strand
GCGAACCTTGACGAACTGCGCGGCGGAGGCGTCACCGCCCGCAGGCGAGCACGATGGGGTCGCCTGAGCTATCTGGGCGCTCAGCTCCTCTTCGACCGGCCGATCCGTGTCACCAGCTCGGCCAGGCCCGCGTTGCCCTCTTCTTCTAGACGGGTCTTCGCGGACCTGAAGCGTTCCGTCGCCACCCGCACCGCTTCGACCTCGTTGGCCGGCAGCATCAAGAACCTCGTCTTGCCCCGCTCCTTGTAGCTGAGCACCGTCGAGGCGTGCGCTGCCTCCCCGGTCGCGCAGCGGCAGTTCGGCTTCCCGCAGCGCCTGCGGTGCACGAGCACCGTGCCGCGTACCACCTTTGGGACCTTGCTCTGCTTGCGACCTGCCATCGCTCATAACTCTACACCTCTCTCTGCTAGCTACTGGATGGCAGATTCTCCTGCGCGGTGAGCAGAAAGTGGTGGATCTCCGGTCGATCAGGACGAGGGCGCAGCTACCGCAGGGCGTTCACCAGCGGAAACGTCGTGAGTGCCGTCACTCCACGAGAGCTGCACCCGATTCAGTTCGTCGCGGAGGTACACACCCAGATCCGCAGCAGTGCGAGACCCCGGCCACGCGTCGAGCGTCCGCCTCAGCCAGGCGTCCATCGGCTCAGTACCGACCGCGGCGAGGCCGAAAAAACCGACGACCCCGCCGGTGAGCCCGAGTTGGGTGACTTTGTGGACCTTGCGCTGTTTGGCGCCCTTCTCCCAGCGTTCGAGCCCACCGGGCTTCCGCACGGTGATGGCCTGGTCGGCCGCGAACACGATTCCCTTCGAGGTGTAGAAGTTCACCAGGAGCGTCATGGCGCCCGATCGGTTAACTCGCCGGGAGGTGCGCGAAGACCTCCTGAGCGACACTGGCCGTCGCGCCAGCTAAAGCGACCGCGTCGGCTCTCATGGGCTCGAAGTCCTTGATCGGTCCGTCGACGTGAGGCGAAGCACTGGCAAGGCTGAAGAGAGCGTCGATCACCGCGTGTATCCGCTGGAGGACGTCACGGTCTTTGGCGTCTTTAGGCACCGGGGACGTGTCCGCCGTCAGTCGTGGCGGGGCTTAGTCCGCGCAACAGCTCCAGCGACTTGCGAGACGAGGCGAACGAACCGGCATAATCAGCGCCGTCGATTTTCTGCCGGGCATCCCGGAGGTGGCGCACGATCTCCGCCCGCTGAGGGCTGGGCTCTACGGCGGCTAGTGGCAGGACGATGGGGATGCCAACGCCACGCTCCCACCGTCCGAGGACCTGGCCCCAGTCATTCTGCGAGACGCGGATCGTGTCTTGCGCGGTGCGGGTCGGGTGCGTGCCGTAGTAGGTCTGTGTTCGTGGTCCCTTCGGTTCGCCTCCATCGAGGAGGAGGACGGTCGTGTCGATTTGGACCGAGAAGTCCCTTCCCTGTCGGCGCTCTTCGAGCCCTTCGATGACGGACGGACTGAGTGGAACGGGGAGGCGGACCTCCCAGGACGTCTCGTCTGGTGGGGGCGGGTTCAGTTGGGCGAATTGTTGTTTCACCCAATTGAGCACGTACGGCTGTGGGGTGGCCGTCCCCAGGAAGGCGTAGGTTCCAGCGATCTCCCATGCCGTGACGTCGGCGGTGACCTCGACCACGGCCCCGACGCCGTAGCCCTTGGCCATGAGCTTGCCGACGAGAAGCAGTCGTGGTTGAAGACCGGGTAATGCGTCGATGCCCGTCCAGTCGAGGGAGATGCTCCCGTCGCCGAAGAGTCCAGAGTCCATCTCCAGATTCTCCCAGGTCACTGTGACGACGCACCTCGCCGAGCTGGTGGTGGGCTCCCGGGCCTCGCCGGATCGGCACTCGGTAAGCCGTCGCCAAGAGAGTTTCTGGGGACCCCTGGGAAATGGGTTTCCGATGAGTAGGCAGCTGCCCTGGCGGTGCATATGCAGAACCCGCCTACCAGCGGATTCGTCGGGCACGAGGCCCGAAGGTCGACGATGGCGGCAACCCCCCGCCACCAAGTACGGGCGTTTTTCGCGCCTTCTTGCGTATGCACAGGCCGCTGACCAGCATGTTTGGTCGGCGGCTTCTGTGTTTATGGGGACAGTTTGTGGGGACCTACTCAGCCCTTGCGTATGCAGCATGTGCAGGGTGGCGCGGATGCAGGCGGCCCGTACGCTGCGGCTTCGCGGTCGAGGTTGGTGTCCGGCGGAGCGTTGCGTAGGCGTGCGCAGGGCATGCTTACGCAGTTGCCTTGATCAAAGTCTCAGGTTTGGGCGGGGCGATCTCGACTTCGGCGGAGATGACCACGGGCAGGTTGAGGGGGACGGCCGTGACGCCGATGGCGGTCCGGCGTGGCTGCCAGCGTCACGTCCATAGAGGTCGATGATCAGTTCCGAGAACGGGTTCATCACGGCGGTGGAGTGTGGGTAGCCGGGTTCGGCGTTGACGTAGCCGTTGACTATGAGCCATGCACTGACGCGATCGAGGTCGCCGAGGCGGTCTTGAGGCTGGCGAGGGCGGCGAGCCGTACGGAGTGTTGGGCGTCTTGGTGTCACGTCACTGGGTACCTTGCCGAAGGGTCCCGCGGGTGATCCGTCTGCAGTGAGGGCCCCGTGGTCGGAGACTAACGCCCGATTGTCGCGGAGGCGAACCCATGCGAAGGGGATCTCGACCCCCGGGGGCGGGGCGGCCGGGGCCGGCAGGTCAGTCCGAAAGTCGTCGAGTCGCCGTTCTATGTCCATGGCTTCCAGCTCGCACGACCGCCCGACGGTCGGGTTCGAGTCCCGCGGAGTGGTCCCTGCTTCCAACAATACGAACCGCGGTCTGTTCGTCGTGGGACCAGTCATCGGACTGGGTTGAGAGGGAATTGCTCAGTACCAGGGCCTCCGAGGAACCCTGAAGGTCCAGACGGCTACATAGGATCACGACGGTGGGATCTCCACAGACGCTCAGCGAAGCCGACCGACGTCTCGTCGCCGGATGGGCGGCCGACTGCGCGGAGCGAGTTCTGGGGTTGTTCGAGGCCAAAGCTCAGAACGATAACCGTCCTCGCGCTGCCATCGCCCGTGCCCGGGCGTTCTCCCGTGGAGAGCTGAAGACTGCTGACGAGATTCGCCGTCGATTCGTCGGTGGGGTTCCTGCCAACGAGGTAAAGGATCCCGGAGCGGCGGCCGCTGCCCGAGCTGCTGGCCAAGCCGTAGCCGTCTGCCACATGGGGGCGCACGCACTGAGCGCCGCCGCCTTCGCCGTCAAAGCGGTCAGTCTGGCCGCTCCCGACCGGCCAGAAGCCGCCGAGGACGAGATCCGATGGCAGCTCGCCCACATGCCGACCGAAGTCCGAACCGCGCTGCGATCCCTCCCACCTGTCGGCGAGAACCGTTCAGGTCCTCTGGGCCCTGGACTTCTCTCATCAGGTCAACTCGGCACGATCATCCGTGACCTCCAAGCCGGTCTTGCTCTCCCCGACCGGGCCTGACCCGAGAAGTCGTGCCGAACGCCATGCACTCAACGAGAAGACCGGAAAACCAATCTGATATCTTCAGCCAAACCTTCAATCCTCCGGACGCTCTAACGCCCGAGATGCGCCAGAACGGCGAGTACCCGACGGTTGTCGTCATCGGATGGCTGGAGGCCGAGTCTGAGGAAGATCGACGCGGTGTGCTTGGCAACGGCGCGCTCGGTGATAACCAGTCGCTGGGCGATGGCGGCATTCGAGCGACCCTCGGCCATGAGGCCCAGCACCTCGCGCTCGCGTGGGCTAAGCGCACTCACGGCGGCGTCCTCGGTATTTCGGGCCAGAAGTCGGGCGATTACCTCGGGATCCATGGCGGTGCCACCGGCCGCCACCCGGCGTATGGCCTCGACGAATTGAGCACTGTCGAAGACGCGGTCCTTTAGCAGGTACCCGATCCCACCTGTGCCATCGGCCAGCAGCTCGCGGGCATAAAGCTGCTCGACGTATTGGGAGAGCACGAGGACAGGTAACCCCGGAACTTCCTTGCGGGCCGCCAGTGCGGCGCGAATGCCCTCGTCGGTGAACGTCGGTGGAAGCCGGACGTCTACGACGGCAATGTCCGGTGGATCGGCGGTGACTGCGGCGACGAGGTCGGACCCGTTGTCAACTGCGGCGCTGACCTCCATGCCATGAGCTCGGAGCATTCGCTCCAGTCCATCTCTCAGTAAGAAGAGGTCTTCGGCGATGACAACTCGCATGGAATCTCCATCTTGACGACGGTGGGGCCACCGTTCGGGCTGCTGATTGCGAGCGCGCCGTCGAAGGCCGCCAGGCGACGCTCGATGCCCCGCAGACCCGTGCCGTGCGTCGGATTGATACCGCCGCAGCCGTTGTCGGTGACGTCGATCTGGAGCATCCCCTCCCCGTGCTGAAACTCGACCCACGCCTGACGAACGCCCGCGTGCTTGGATACGTTGGCCAGCAGTTCGGACACTGCGAAGTACGCCGCCGACTCGACCGGGGCCGGTGGGCGTCCGGCGAGTTCGCTCGTCACCTTCACATGGAGGCCGGTGTCCAATGCCAGGGCACGGACGGCGTCAGCCAGTCCGCGGTCGGCCAGCACCGGAGGGTGGATGCCGGTGACGAGGACACGCAACTCAGCAAGCGCCCTCGCCGATGCCTCGCGTGCCTCGACAATGAGCGTCCGGGTCGCTGCGGGATCGGTGTCCAAGAGGTCGCCGGCAGCGCCCAAGGTCATCCCCACCGCTACCAGTCGAGCTTGCGCCCCGTCGTGGAGGTCCCGCTCTATTCGGCGGATTTCGGCCGCGCTGGCGTCGATGGTCTCCGAACGGGTTTGCGCCAAGTGCTGCACCCGCAGCGCCAGCTCCGCATCCCGAGGCCCGAGAAGCGAACGGGCAAGGCCGCCGTAAATTCGCAGCAGCCGCGGGGCAGCCCAGACGGCCAGCGCGGTCAGCGCCACGCCGAGAGCAGCCACCGGGAACCGAGCCGCCCCAGACTGTGCCACAACGGCGTACGCCATGCAGCCGATCAACACCAGAGGCGCGGTTGCCAGGATCCAGCCACCACAGCCGCTGACGGCCATCCAGAGCATGTCCCGCCAGGTCGCGGGGTCGCCGAGCATCCATTTAAGGCGTTGCTGGCGCGTGAGCTTCGCATCGCGGTCACCGGGTCGGGGCACATACGGTTCGACGATCGCAACGCCGCACCACTCTTTGGACAGCTGCCGCGTCAGTGCCGCTACTCGGCGGAATGCCGCGAGCAATGCCGGCATCCAATAGCGACCCACGATCACGACGCCGGCGCAAACGAGTAACGACAGTTCGCCGTCACGAGGAAGGTTCGGGCCACCCCTCACCAGGCCGTACACACCGAACACGAAGAGAAGCAGGACCAGTGCCGGGACGGCGAGAAGTCCCAGACCGGCCACCGTCAGTACGAGCAGCCCCGCCCCACGGACGATCGCCAAGATGCCGTCGGCCACACCGAAGCGGGGCCCGCGAGCCGTGCGGCTCCCTCGGTCCGTCACTGCGCCACCCATGCTCTGCTCTCCTTCAACCACCACCCTGCCAGTTTGCCGGATGGGCGGCCGGGATCGCTGTAGGGCTGAACCCCGAAGCAGGGGTGTACCTAGGTACACCTGGCAAACACCGCCTAGCCGTATTCCCTATGAGTCGATGATTTCTTAGGTTGGTTGCACGAGGTCACTGAGTGGCTTTCCCGGCACATCGAGATTCAGGAATTGCCGCCGGCACCCACAATCCTGACAGAGGAGCACCCTATGAAGGCCACTGGACAGTCAGACGACCGGCACACCACCAAACGTGCCATTTCGCTACCCGAAGACGGCATCCTCCTCGAGGCCCGCAACCTCGTACTGTCCTTCGGGGAGACTCCGGCACTGCGAGGCGCCACCGTCTCAGTAGCTCGCGGGGAAATCTTGGCCATCATGGGCCAGAGCGGATCGGGAAAGTCGACCCTTCTCCATTGCCTGGCTGGAATCCTCATGCCTGATTCGGGCGAAGTGTGGTTCGACGGTCGGCGGGTCGACACGATGCGCGAAGAGGAGCGCTCCTCACTTCGCCGAGAGCGATTCGGGTTCGTCTTTCAGTTCGGCCAACTTGTTCCCGAACTCACGGCTGCGGAGAACGTGGCGCTGCCGCTGCTCCTCAACGGCGTGCGTCGAAAGCAGGCGCTCAACGAGGCCAACGCCTGGTTCGAACCCCTCGGCATCGGACATCTCGCCGAGCATCGATCCGGTGAGATGTCCGGCGGTCAAGCCCAACGTGTTGCCTTGGCACGCGCCCTGGTCGGGGGCCCCGCCGTGCTCTTTGCCGATGAGCCAACCGGATCCCTCGATTCGGACAACGGTGAGCGCGTCATGGAACTCTTGGTGGGAGCCGCCCGTGAGCGAGGCACCACCGTCGTCCTCGTCACCCACGACCCGCAGGTTGCCGATTACGCCGGCCGTCAGGTGGTCGTCACCGACGGCAGGGTGCATCCACGCTCGCCCGACCTGGTCTTCTCATGATCCGCCTCGGTCTCCGCCTGACTCTGCATGGCGGGAGAGAGGCCGCCGTCCGCTT
>JBOGGB010000323.1:0-2778 GCA_050743605.1 Acidimicrobiales bacterium | reverse complement strand
CTCCTCGATGGGTCCACGGGCCCAGCGGGTGGCGATCGGAGTACGCCCGGGCGGCATTTCGTCGAGCGTCGTCGTGTCCAGGTCGCCGTAGACGGTCATCGCGGCCGTGCGCGGGATAGGCGTCGCTGTCATCACGAGCACGTCGGGCACCGCGTCGCCGGCGCCCTTGGCCCGAAGAGCGGCCCGCTGCTCGACCCCGAACCGGTGCTGCTCGTCGATCACGACGAGCCCGAGGGAGTGGAACCGCACGTCCTCGGTCAACAGCGCCTGCGTCCCGACGACCACGTCGACGTCTCCGGACTCGAGCCCCTGGCGAATGCGGGCCCGCTCGGCGGCACCGATGCGGTTCGTGAGCAGCGCGACCGAGAGCGGCCGCTGCCCGCCGAGCCTCCCCCGGTCGTGCACCGACAGCCCCTCGACGAGCGCGCGGACGGCGAAGCAGTGCTGCTCGGCGAGCACCTCGGTCGGCACCATGAGCGCGCCCTGGTGGCCGCCTTGCACCGCGGCGAGGAGAGCCGACAGCGCGACGACCGTCTTGCCGGACCCCACGTCGCCCTGCAACAGCCGGTGCATGGGAAGTGGCCCCGCCATCTCCGCGAAGACCGCGGCCATCGCCTTACGCTGCGCGGCCGTGAGGCGGTACGGGAGCCCGGCGAGGAACCGCTGGACCAAGGTCCCGGCCTTCCCCCCCGCTTCCCCCGCCCCCGCCGGTTGGAGCAGCTCGCGGGGCGAGACGGCGTGGCGGATCGCACGAGCGTCCGACTCGAGCGCGCGCCGGCGGAGCACCAGCGCGAGCTGCAGCCGGAGCAGCTCGTCGAACGCGAGCCGGCGCCGCGCAGGATCGGTCACTTCCATCGAGCCTGGGACGTGGATGTCGTGCACCGCCTCCCACCTCGCGACGAGGCCGAGCTCAGGACGCCAACGCTCCGGCAGCGGGTCCGCGAGCGCGCCGGCGCGCCGGAGCGACTCTTCGATCCAGCCACCGATCTCCCAGCTCGACAGCCCCACCTTCCCGGACGCCCGGTAGACGGGGACGATCCTGAGCGTGCGACGCCGGCGAAGCTCGTCGTCGTCGTCGTCGCCCTGGGCGCCCACGACCACGTCGACCAAGGGGTTCGTCATCTGGCTCCGGCCGCGGAAGGTGTCGAGCTTGCCGAAGAACAGCGCCTCGCTCCCCTTCGGGAGCTGCCGCGCCCGCCACGGCTGGTTGAAGAACGTCACCTTCATCCCTGCGGTGCCGTCGTGGACCGCGAGCTCCGCGATCGCCCGGCCACTGCGGGTGCGCCTGGTGCGCACCTCGGTCACCGTCGCGAGGACGACCGCCTGGTCTCCCACCGCGAGCTCGGCAAGTTCCGCGCGCCTGCTCCGGTCGATGTAACGGAACGGGTACGTGGTGAGCAAGTCGAAGACCGACTCGATGCCAAGCTCGCCCAACGCCTTCGCCTTTTGCTCACCGAGCCCGCGGAGCCGCGTGACCGGGATCTGCGCCAGCTGCGCAAGCGTGCGCGCCGGCGTCGGCGCGGCGGTCACTCGATTCCGAGGAGGTACGGGTAGAGCGGCTGGCCCCCGTGGTGGACCTCCGTGGCCACCCGGGGATGCTCGTCGTGCAGCCATTCGGTGATCCGCCGCGTCGCCGCCGCGGTCGCGCCCTCGCCTTCGATGACCGTCACGAGCTCGTGGCCCTCCGTAAGGAGTGCCTCGAGCAGCCGGAGCGCGGCACCCTCGGGGGAGCCCGAGATCGCGACGATGCCCCCACGCGACATCCCCATCCACTCGCCCTCTCGAACCGGACCTGCCTCCGTCTCGCTGTCGCGCACCGCGCGGGCGACGGCTCCCGGCAGCAACCTGCGCGCCGAGGCGCCCATCGCCTCGGCGTTGTCGTCCGCGTCCGCGGCCGGATCGTACGCGAGCAGCGCGGCGAACCCCTCGACGATGCTCCCGGTGGGCACGACCCGCACCGATTTGCCGGTCAGCGCGTCCACCTGGGCCGCGACCGCACCGATGTTGTCGTTGTTGGGCAGCAGGATCACGTCGTCCGAGCGCACCGACTCGACGGCTTCCACCAACTGTGCGGTGGAAGGGTTCATCGTCTGGCCGCCGCGTACGAGACGCTGCGCGCCGAGCGAGCGGAAGATACGGCCGACCCCCTCCCCAGCTACGACCGCGACGACCGCGGTCACGGTCGTCGGGGTCTCGCGCCAACCGGGGTCCCGGGGCTCCCGCCCGGCGTCACGGACCCAGCGCTCTTCTTCGACCTGCTCCGCGAGATCCGTGACGCGGATCTGGCGCGGTCGCCCGATGTCGATCGCCGCTTCGATCGCAGCGCCGACGTCGTTCGTGTGGATGTGGCAGTTCCACTCGCCGTCGCCGCCCACGACGACGATCGAGTCCCCTATGCCCGACCAGACGTCCTTCAGTGCCTCGACCGCTTCGTCCGAAGCGTCGAGGAGGTACATGACTTCGTAGCGCAGGTCGCATGCCTCGGCGCCTCCCTGCGCCGTCGTCCACCGCTCCCCCGCCGGGCCGGTGCCGTGCTCGGCGCCGGGCCCGGGGAGCGGGCGGCCGTCGATGACCGAGAGCAGGGAGTCGAACAGCAGCACGTAGCCGGCACCCCCCGCGTCGACGACCCCGGCGCGGGCGAGCGGCTCGAGCATGGTCGGCGTCTTCGCGAGCGCCTCGACCGCAGCCTCGCGGGCGCGCTCGACGACGCCCAGGAGCAGCTGCCCGGCCGACGAAGCGGCGGCAGCGCCCTCGCCGGCGGCGCGCGCCACCGTGAGG
>JBOGGB010000322.1:0-1982 GCA_050743605.1 Acidimicrobiales bacterium | reverse complement strand
GGGCATGGCCGCCCTCGACGCCATCGAGGCAGCCGGATTCGACGTCCTCGCACGTCGGTGTCGCCCGCGACCTGCACGGCTCGCGGCCCGCCTCGCGCTCGTGCTGCTCGCCCCCGTGCGGGTCGGGCGGCAGCCTGGTCGTCCGGAGACGGTCGGCGCCGGGGCCATGCCGTGACCTCGTCGGAGAGGCTTCAGAGCTCGTCGGAGAGGATCACGAGCTCGTCGGACGAGGTCGAGCGGGCCTACCGCGAATGCGAGGCCATCACGCGGAGCGAGGCGAAGAACTTCGCCTACGGGATCCGGCTCCTGCGTCTGCCCGAGCGGCGCGCGCTCTCTGCGGTGTACGCGGTCGCCCGGCGCATCGACGACATCGGCGACGGCAGCGAGCCGCCCGAGCGCAAGCTCGAGGGGCTGGCCAGGGTGCGCAAGCAGCTCGGGGCGGTCGGCGAACCGACGGACGACGCCGTGCTGCTCGCCATCGCGGACGCCAGGTCCCGCTACGACCTGCCGATGGACGCCTTCGGGGACCTCGTCGACGGCTGCGAGATGGACGTCGCGGGGACGACCTACGCCACGATCGACGACCTGGTCGTCTACTGCCGCCGGGTCGCGGGATCGATCGGCCGGCTGTCGCTGGCGGTCTTCGGCGCCGCCGGCGAGCCGGGAGCCAATGGGCTCGCGGACGACCTCGGCGTCGCGCTCCAGCTCACGAACATCCTTCGCGACGTGAGGGAGGACCAGCGGCTGGGACGTGTCTACCTCCCGGCCGCCGACGCGGCCGCGCAAGGGTGTCCGGCCGACCTCTCCGACGACGAGGCGCTCAGCCGCCTCGTCTCCTTCGAGTGCACGCGGGCCGAGGAGTGGTTCGCTCGCGGGCTCGGGCTCCTGCCGATGCTCGACCGCCGCAGCCAAGCCTGCGTGGGCGCGATGGCAGGCATCTACCACCGCCTGCTGAGGCGCATCGCGCGCGACCCGATGGCCGTCACCAGAGGGCGCGTCTCGGTCCCGGCCTCCGAGAAGCTCTGGGTCGCAATGTCCTGCCTCGTCTCGCCCAACGCCACCCCCGCCCCCCCGCGCGTGCGGAGCACGTCGTGAGTGCCGCAGCGGGCGCCCGGGTCGTCGTCGTCGGCGGGGGGCTCGCGGGGATGGCCACGGCGCTCGCCGCGGCGGACGCGGGAGCGCAGGTCACCCTCTTCGAGAAGCGCCAACACCTCGGTGGCCTCACGTGGTCCTTCGAGCGCAAAGGCCTCGTGTTCGACAACGGCCAGCACGTGTTTCTGCGCTGCTGCTCCGCATACCGCGGCTTCCTCGACCGCATCGGCGCGGCGGACAAGGTCAACCTGCAGCGCGCGCTCGAGGTCCCGGTCCTCTCCCCGAGCGGGAGGAGCGCCCGCATCGCACGCACGGCCGCGCCGCTTCCTTCCCCCTTGCACCTCGCTCCGGCGCTCCTCGCCTACCGCCATCTCTCGCTCGCAGAGCGCGCGCGCCTGGCCCGGCCGGTCCTCGCGCTGCGCAGCCTCACACTCGACGACCCGGAGCTCGACAAGGAGACGTTCGGTGCATGGCTCGCGCGCCATGGGCAGTCACGCCGCGCGATCGAGCGGCTCTGGGACCTCGTCGTGCTCCCCACGGTGAACGTCTCCTCCGCGCAGGCGTCGCTCTCGCTGGCGGCGAAGGTGTTCCGCACCGGCCTCCTCGACTCCGTCGACGGCGCCGACATCGGGTGGGCGGCGGTGCCGCTCGGCGAGCTCCACGGGGCGCACGGCAGCCGCGCGCTCGAGTCCGCGGGCGTCGAGGTCGTCCTCGGCGCCGTGGTGGAGGGCGTCGAGACCGTGGGGGACGTCGGGACGCCAGGGGCCGGCAGCGGAGGTCCGCTCGCGGTGCGGGCCGGGGACCGGCGCGTCGTGGCAGATGCCGTCGTCGTCGCCCTCCCTCACGACGCGGCGCCCGGGATCCTCCCCCCAGGGACGCTCGGCGATCTC
>JBOGGB010000321.1:0-10653 GCA_050743605.1 Acidimicrobiales bacterium | reverse complement strand
GTGCTCTTCACCGTGCTCTTCGTCTACATCTTCGGTGGCGGCATCCCTATCCCGCACGGGAGCTATAAGGACTTCGTCCTTGCCGGCCTGCTCGCCCTCAATCTCGTGACGTCGACGATGGGCACGGCCGTCGGGCTCAGCACCGATGTCCACGAAGGCATGGTCGACCGCTTCCGCGCGCTCCCGATGTGGCGGGCGTCGGTCCTCGTGGGCCGGTCGGTCGCCGACCTCGCCACCTCGTGCCTCTGCGCGTTCATCGTCGCAGTCACCGGGCTCGCCGTCGGATGGCGACCGGATGCCGGCGTACTGTCGATCGTCGCCGGTTTCCTGCTGGTGCTCCTGTTCACGTACTCCCTGACCTGGATCGCGATGTGCGTGGGGCTGAACAGCAAGAGCCCGGAGTCGGCCGCCTCGTTCGGCTTCATCGTGCTCTTCCCGCTCGCCTTCATCTCCAACGCGATGGTGCCGACCCAGCACATGCCGGGATGGCTCCGGGTGGTGGCCGACTGGAACCCGGTGAGCGCGGTGACCGCGGCCGCCCGGCACCTCTTCGGCAATCCGAACCCGTCGGCGACGATCGGCGCCTGGCCGATGCAGCATCCGGTGCTGGCCGCCGCGGCGTGGTCCGTGCTCATCCTGGCGGTGGCCGCCCCCGCGGCCGCCTGGATGTTCCGGCGGCGCACGACCGAGTGACGAGCCGACGTCCCCTCCGTCAGGCGAGGGCGCGCCCGAAGAACTGCTCGGTGGACTTCCAGTGCCGATCGGCGGCAGCGGCGTCGTAGCTCGCGTTGTCAGGAACGGCGAAACCGTGGTGCGCCTCGTAGGTCTCGATGGTGTGGACCACCCCCGCATCGCTCAAGGCGCTTTCCAGGAGCTCCTTCTGCTCGTCTGGGAACGACTGGTCCTCGATCGACCCTGCGACGTACACCGCGGCCTTGATGTCGCGGGCCTTGAGATGGGGGCTGCCGGGATCGTCGGCCTTGGCGAGGTTGCCGCCGTGGAAGGATGCGGCCGCCGCAATGCGCGAGCCGAGGTTGGCCGCGGCCACGAGCGAGAGCCGGCCGCCCATGCAGTAGCCCGTCGTGCCCACGCCACCAGCTTTCTTCTCCGGCAACGCGTCGAGGTAGTCGACGAAGGTACCGGTGTCGCGCACCACCAGGTCCACCGTGTAGCCCTGCATCATCCCCATGATCTTCTGCGCCGACGACTTTGTGGAGAACGCCGTGCGCATGTCGATGGGGCCGTAAGGACCGTTGCGGTAGTAGAAGTCGGGGACGAGGACCACGTAGCCGAGCTCCGACAACCGTTCGCCCATCTGCCGCATCGTGTCGCGCATCCCCCCGGCGTCTGCGAACATGAGCACCGCCGGCCAGGGGCCTTCTCCGTCGGGGACGCTGAGCGCGGCGGGGCAGGTGCCGTCCGCGGTCTCGATCTCCACCGAGCGTTGCGTCATCACGGCTCCCTTCGTGCTGTCGCGGTCCGGTCTTGACGACCGGCTCTGGCACCGACGCTACCGATCGAAGCGGCCCCGGGGCCAGACGGCGCGTGCGCGTTCCGGGTGGTGCCTGCGTTCGCCGGCAGCATGCGGGTACAACGGTCCCCCGTTCGAAGGATCTGGCTGGTCGTCGTGCCCCCGTGGGCAGACCGCGACCTCCGGGTGGTCCTCGCCGCCCGGGTCGGGATGAGCGTCGGGCGAACGGTCGCCTCGATCGTCACCGCGGCCTACCTCGCCGAGATCGGGTTCTCGGCGATCGAGATCCGTCTCTGACGGTCGCCGCGCGCGTCTCGCATGGCCCCATAGCTGCCTCCTGGGAGGTTGGCGCAGAGGACCCCTTGCGCTGACCGCGCCACTCAAGCATACTCGACCCGAATATCGTATCGCTTCCCGCGAAACGGGTCCGTCGAGTCGGTGTCCGCGGGATGCTGCCAACAGGACTGAGCGCAAAAGGGGGGGGCCATGAGCGAGCTCAATAGATGGTCGAAGCGAGTCAGGCCCGCGGCACTCGGCGCAGCGGGGCTCGCGCTGGTGCTGGGCCTAATGGGAGCGGGGGTTGCCTCCGGTACGGCGAAGGTAAACAAGCCCGTGACGAACTTCCTGGCATACGTCGGTGGCCAGGGGAAGGCGAACCCGAAGCTCCCGCCCGTCACCATCGGGATCATCAACCAGCAGACAGCCACGGACGCGATTGCCCCGGCGTGGACGACAGGAGCCAATGTCGCCGAGGAGTACCTCAACCAGCACACCCGAGGGATCGACGGACACCCGGTGAAGGTCGTGCTCTGCAAGATCCCGACAACGGTCGCGAGCGCCACGGCCTGCGGGCAGCAGTTCGCGGACAACGGCGCGATCGACTCGGTCGCCGAGGGCGCGATCGACGTCGGCAACACAACGATCGACTCTGCACTCAAGGCGAGGAAGATGCCGATCTTCTACGGCGTGGGGCTCAGCACGGTGGACGAGAAGTACCCGTACGGCTTCATCCTGGACGGCGACGTCACGCACGTCGAGGCACCGATCGCCACCTTCGCCAAGACGTACCTGCACGCAAAGAGCGTCTCGATCAGCTACCCGTCCAACATTCCCGCCGAGGTCACCGCGTTCGACATCATCGATGACGCGCTGAAATACGAGGGCATCAAGACCATCTACTCGGCTGGTTTCACATCCTCCGACACGGACTTGAGCGCGCAGTTCGAAGCCGCGCACGCGGGCGAGACCACAGTGTTCATGTCCATCAACAGTGGCGGCCCGGTCTGCTCGGACACCTACCTCACGCTCAAGTCTCTGGGCATCCACACGAAGGTGATCGCCAACACGCCCTGCGCGACGCCGACAAACGCCAAGGCCGACGGCGGCCAGTTGCCGCACGACTGGTACTACGCCGCCGCGACGACGGTGTCCGGCTCGCCGACACTGGGCCTGTCCGCCTTCGAGCATGTGATGACCGAGTACGGCAAGGGGCCCGTGGGGCACAATGCCTGGAGCGCCAACGCGTTCGGAGAGATAGCGACGATCGCCAAGTTCGACACGGAGATCCTCAAGGCCGGCCAGAAGATCACGCCAGCTGCGGTGGCCGCGAAGGCGCGGGCATTCAAGGGACCCGTCATCTTGGGGCCGCCGATCCTCGATTGCGGAGGCTTCTCCGGGTTCCCGGCAACGTGTGCCGACTTGGACTCCTTCTTCCAGAACACGTCACCGAACTTCATGAAGCCGGTCGTCTACTGGATCGGTCCGCCGAAGGGCTTCAAGGTGAGCGTGACAGGCTGACGGCATCCGTCCGGCGGGCATCCAGGCACGGCCTGGGGTCGTGGCGACGCATCTCGCACGTCCACGGCCTGGGGTCCGGCGACCCATGGTGGCAGGCGGAGGACGAGCGGACGCGGCGGCGGCCCGTTCGCTGGCGCAAGCAGCACGGCATGGAGCTGCACGGCCCGCTCGCGTACTTCCGCGATCTCCTTAGCCCGCACTCGAGCGAAGGAGCGGAGGCATGGAGTGCCCGAGTCAACTACCACCTTGACGAACTGGCTGGCTCCTCCTTGACCGTAGAGCCAACGCTCGTCGGCGCGACGCCCAGACACCGCAGCTACAGGAGCCCGCATGGCGGCGAGCACCGCAGCTCCGGGCGATCTCGGAGGTGTACGGGAGCGACGACGCGAAGGAGAAGTTCGTGCGTGATTTCGTGGTCGTGTGGGACAAGGTGATGAGCCTCGACCGGTTCGATCTCACGTAGCGGCGCGGGGCAGCACGGTCTCGCGAAGGCGCGTCATGAACGCTCGATCAGTCGAAGGTACGGAGCCACCCGGCGAAGAACGGGTCCGAGACGACCCACGTGCCGTCTCGTTGCACGACAAGCTCCTCCTCGCTCAAGGCCCGCATCGCTTTGCGGGCCGACGCGCCAGTGGACAACCCCACGGCAGCCGCGAACGCAGCCGAGGTAGGTGAGCTGGTCCCACCCGTCTTGGCCAGCTCCACGAGGACCCTGCGCTGTCCGGGAGCACGACCTTGGTAGCGGTCGCCGTAGATGGGGGCCTCGTGCTGGATGGCGTTGTCGAACCCCTCGTCGACCACCACCGTGTCGATCACCGCCGCGGCAGCGTCGTACGCCTCATAGGCGAGGTGCTGGATGTCGTTCGGTACCGGCCCCGCCATGTCGATGATCGCCTCGGCGGCATCATCGGCCATGTTCTTCTGCCCGGCCACGGCGCGGGAGGCGAGGAAGTCGATCACCTCTCTCCTCGGAAGTGGTCCAAGCCCGATCCTCTGCGCCATGCCGTAGAGCGGCGCCTTCTCGGCGAGCACGAGACGTTCCATCATGTGCTTGCTGGAGCCGGCCATCACCAGGCTCACTCCGGGATGTCGGTCGCTGAACCCCTTGAGCAAGTCCGGAAGGTGCTCGCCGTGCTGGATGACGGCCTGGAACTCGTCGAGCACCAACGCGGTCGGCCGCGAGCGACTCACCTCTTCCAACAGTTGGTACACGTCGGCGATGATCTGATCGGCGTCGCCGGGAGCGAGATGTGAGCCGAAGTCGAATCGAGGGCGACCCTCGTCGTCCACCGTCACCGAGGGCCTCACCCGCAGGCGACGAACGAATTCGGGCACCGCTTGGCGCATTCGCTCCCAGCGCGCACCTGGAACATGGAACAGCTGGGACGTCATGACGCTGGTCAATGCCGAGACGTCCTTGCATCTCAGCAGGTCGACGTGGACGATCGCCGGCTTGGTCGGCTTCAGCCTCCTCTCGACCTCGGCGAGAAGCGAGCTCTTCCCGTAGCGACGAGGCGAGACGAGAACGACGTTCACATGGCTCAGGACCCTGGACTCGACCGCCGAGACCTCCTGGGAGCGGCCGACGAATTGGTCACCCCTGACCGGAGAGCCGTAGTGGAACGGGTTGACGGAGACGGCCCGGCGGGGTGCCATGGGTCAAGTATACCAGTTGGTGATATGCCAACCAGCATAATACCGATCAGCATCGTACCAGTCAGGACATCCGCTTCTCGCTCATGGGCTCTGGGCGCCCGCGCCGTCGGCGGCGCCCTTCAGCGCCCTGATGTCGAGCTTCTTCATCGACAGCATGGCCTCCATGGCCCTGCTCGCTCGCTCGGGGTCCGGGTCGCTCAGCACCGAGGGGAGCTCGGAGGGGACGATCTGCCACCGCAGTCCGTAGCGATCTGACAGCCAGCCGCAGGCGATCTCCCTTCCGCCCTCGCCGAGTGCGTCCCAGTACCGGTCGACGTCCTGCTCCGTGGGGCAGTCGACGACGAACGACACCGACTCGTCGAAGCCGTAGTGGGCGGGACCGCCGTTCAGGGCGACGAATTCGCTTCCGTCCAGCTCGAAGCGCACCGTCATGACCGATCCTGCGGGACCAGGCCCCGCTTCGCCGTAATGCGTCACGTCGAGGACGCGGGAGCTCGGGAAGACCGAGACGTAGAACCGGGCAGCCTCTTCGGCTTGGTTGTCGAACCACAGCATCGGGGTGATCATGCGCATGATGTTGACCTCCTGGTCCAATGTCTAGCGGTTGGGCGTCGCCATCGCGGGAAAGCGTCGCTGGCCGAGATGTCTCCTGGCGGCGCTCGCGTTGCGGTCCGCGGCTGCGTCGGCGAGGCTGTGCCGATGCCCCGGCGCCTCGTCTTGTGGGACATCGACGGCACGCTCCTTTCGACCGGCCCCGTGGGACGCCTCGCGCTCGAGCTCGGCGCCTGCCGGGCTGCCGGGCTGGACGGGGTGCCGGAGGTCGTGATGAGCGGCAAGACCGACCCTCAGATCGTCCGCGAGCTCCTCACCGAAGCCGGCCTCGGCGCCCAGGAGGTCGACCGGGTCCTCCCCCTTGCGCTGGCCGAGGCGGAGCGAGCTCTCGCTGCGGAGACCGGCCGGATCCGCGACGAGGGAACCGTCCACCCCGGAGTACGGGAGCTGCTCGAGGCGCTCCGCGGAGTGGACGGGGTACGCCAGAGCCTGCTTACCGGCAACATCCCGGCGAACGCCCTGGTGAAGGTCCGCGCGTTCGCGTTGGTCGACTACCTGGACACCGAGATCGGTGCCTACGGGACAGACCATCCCGAGCGCGACGGCCTCGTGCCCATCGCGCTGGAGCGTGCGAAGGAGCGTCGCGGGGAGACCTATCTGGCCGACGAGGTGTGGGTGGTCGGGGACACGGCGCGCGACCTGCAGTGCGCGAGGGCGGGCGGCGTGCGCTGCCTCATCGTCGGCACGGGCCACGACGGCTTCGACGCGGTGCGGGCGCTCGACGCCGACGCGGTCCTCGAGAACCTCGCCGACACGGATCTGGTGCTGAAGATCCTGGTCGGCGCCTGACCGCGCCGGTTCACCCGTTCCTCGGTCAGCCGGGCTGTCACCGCACCGGCGCGTCCCTCGGTAGCATTCGCCCCTGTGACGGTCACCGCACCGGCGCTCGCCGCTGACCTGGAGCCGTACCGGCGGGAGCTCACCGGGTACTGCTACCGGATGCTCGGGTCGGGGTTCGAGGCAGAGGACGCGGTCCAAGAGACGCTCGTGCGGGCGTGGCGGCATGCGGCAGGCTTCGAGGGCCGCTCGAGCGTGCGGTCGTGGTTGTACCGGATCGCGACCAACGTCTGCATCGACATGAGCCGCCAGGTCCAGCGGCGGGCCCGGCCCATGGAGATGGGCCCGTCTTCGCCGCCCGACGAGACGCTCATCGGATCGCCGTTGCCGGAAGCCACCTGGGTCACGCCGATCGCCGACGGCCGCGCCCGTGGTGTGTACGACGACCCGGCGGAGCTCGCCGCCTACCGGGAGTCGATCCGGCTGGCGTTCATCTCCGCGCTCCAGCACCTTCCGCCTCGTCAGCGTGCGGCGCTCATCCTCTGCGAGGTGCTGCGATGGACCGCGGCCGAGGTCGCCGACCTGCTCGACTCCACGACTGCGGCGGTCAACAGCGCGCTCCAGCGTGCACGCGCGACGCTGGCGGCGGCGCCGGCCCCGGCATCGTCGGGCCCGCTCGACGAGGTCGACCCCGATCTCCTCGCGCGCTACGTCGACGCCTTCGAGCGCTACGACATCGACGCGCTCGTCACGTTGCTGCACAACGACGCGGTCCAGTCCATGCCGCCGTTCGCGCTGTGGATCGGGGGCGCAGCGCACATCGGCGCATGGATGCTGCAGCCCCTGCCGAGCCACTGCCGCGGATCCCGGCTCGTCGCGACCTCGGCCAACGGGTGTCCGGCCTTCGGCCAGTACCGCGTCGACCCCCGGGGCGGCTACGCGCCCTGGGCGCTCCAGGTGCTCGAGATCTCGCAAGGGAAGGTCGTCGAGATGTCCTTCTTCCTCTCCCTCATGGACCCCGACCGGCTCTTCCCGGCGTTCGGGCTGCCGCTCCACCTGGAACCGTGACCGTGCCTCCCGACGCGACCACGGTGTGCTCGAGGAACCCGGCCGCCTCCGGGAGCGCGCGTACTGATGGCGCCCGGAATGCGTGTCCGGCGCAACGGAGGGACGAATCGACGTGAAGTTCGGCGTCACCATGTTCCCGACCGATCACGCGATCGACCCCGGAGACCTCGGCAGGGAGGTGGAGGCGCGCGGCTTCGAGTCGCTGTTCTTCCCCGAGCACTCGCACATCCCGGTCAGCCGGCGAAGCCCATGGCCCGGGGGTGGGGAGCTTCCCGAGGAGTACAAGCACACCCACGATCCCTTCGTCGCGTTGAGTGCGGTCGCAGCGGTGACCGCGCGGTTGCGCATCGGCACCGGCATCTGCCTCGTCGTCCAGCGCGACCCGATCGCGACCGCGAAGGAGGTGGCGAGCCTGGACTTCCTGAGCGGGGGCCGGTTCCTCTTCGGGATCGGCGCCGGCTGGAACCGCGAGGAGATGGAGGACCACGGCACCGATCCCCGGACGCGCATGGCGCTCCTGGAAGAGCGCGTCGAGGCGATGAAGGCGATATGGACGGAGGACGAGGCCTCGTACCACGGGAGGTTCGTCGATTTCGACCCCATGTGGAGCTGGCCGAAACCCGTGCAGCGGCCGCACCCGCCCGTGCTGGTCGGGGGGAGCGGGCCGACGGTGCTCGAGCGCGTCCTCGCCCTCGGTGACGAGTGGATGCCGATCCGGATGACCGATCCCGAGGAGCTGGGCCGGGAGGTGGCCGAGCTGCAGGCGCGGGCGGACGGCGCTGGACGCGGGACGGTGCCGGTGACGTTGTTCGGCGCGTCGAGGGATCCCTCCACGCTGGAGAGGCTCGCGGAGCTCGGCGTGACGCGTGCGGTCCTGCCGCTGCGCCCGCTGCCGCGTGATGAGCTGCTCCCGATCCTCGACCGCGACGCGGAGCTGCTCGGGCGTTTCGGGTCCTGAGGCCGGTCGTGGGCCGGGCGGAGGGGGAGGCCGGGGCGGTGCGGAGGTTCGCGGGAGCCACGGTCGCGAGGCTCGCAACGGTGACGCCACGGGGCGCCCCCCACGTCGTTCCAGTGACGTTCGCGCTCGACGTCGACGGCGACCGCGATGGTGACGGCGACTGCGACACCGTGTGGTGGGTCGTTGACCAGAAGCCCAAGCGCAGCGCCGCACTGGCGCGTCTCGCCAACATCGCCGCCGACCCACGCGTGAGCCTCCTCGTCGACCACTACGAAGACGACTGGACGGCACTGTGGTGGGTGCGCGCGGACGGCGTCGCGTCGCTGGCCGCCTCAGGATCCGACACCGAGCGCGCCATCGCCGCGCTCGCCGCGCGCTACGAGCCCTACCGCATGCGGCGTCCCGAAGGGCCGGTGGTCCGCGTCGACGTCCGGCGCTGGCGGTGGTGGTCCGCTGCCGGGGGGCCCTGACCGCCGAAACCGCTACGAGGCCTTGCGTCGTGCTGCAGCGACCTTCTTCTCTGCGGTCTTCTTCTGCGGCGCCCGCTTCTTGGCCGGGGCCGCCTTCCTTGCGCCGCCGGGTGCCTTCGCCGCCCGCTTCGCCGCAGGGCCGCGCGACGAACCGGTGGAATCCGACGCCCTGCCGCGCGTCGCGCTGAGGCTGGCCTCGAGCGCCTGGAGGAGGTCGACGACGGGCGCACCCTCGGGCTCCTGGGCCGCGACCGAGACGACCGCGCCCGAGCGCTTCTGGTCGATGAGGCCCTCCAAGCGCTCGCGGTAGGTGTCGTGGTACTGCTCGGGGTCCCAGGCGGTGGTCATCGAGTCGATGAGCATCGTGGCCATCTCGAGCTCCCGGGGAGACCCGTCCGCCTCGATGGGCAGCGATTCGATCTCGGCGACCGGGTCACGCACCTCGTCGGCGTAGAGGAGGGTCTCGGCGACGAGGACGTCGGCGCGTGGCCGGACGGCGACGAGGTACTGCTTCTCGCGCAGCACGAACGTGGCGAGCGCCACCTTGTTGGCGCGCAGCATCGCCTCCCGCAATAGCGCGTAGGCGCGCTCCGCCCCCTTTCCGGCCCCGCCGCCCTTCCCAGGGGGAGCCAGGTAGTAGGTGCGGTCGAAGTACGCCGGGTCGATCTCGGCGAGGTCCACGAAGGCGGAGACGTCCATGGTCTTCGAGCGGCCGGGAGCGACCGAGGCGATCTCCTCGGGCCCCAGGACCACGTACTCGCCGCCGCCCAGGTCGTACCCCTTGGCGATGTCCTGGTAGGCGACCTCCTCGCCGGTGCGCTCGTTGACGCGCTTGTTCCGGACCCGGTCGGCGGTGCCCGCCTGGAACTGGTTGAAGCGGATGGACTTCTCCTCGGTGGCGGTGAAGAGCGCCACGGGCACGTTCACCAGGCCGAAGCTGAGCGACCCGGTCCAGACGGCTCTGGCCATCCCCGCCCCTTTCCTCCTCGTCCGACCGCCCAATTGAAGCAGGAAATCCCTACCCCCGACGAGCGGGAGCGCAACGCGGGGAGCAGATCGGGGACCGCCACGGTCGCCCCCGGCTCTCGCCGGCGTGCCCCCATCCACCACTGCGTCACATCCGCTTGGGATGCTTGGAACGTGGGACGGACCGAGGTGCCCCACCTGACCCTCGTCCAGGGCTTGCGGACAGGCGAGGGAGGGGGCGATCCCGGCGAGGTCGACGAGTTCGCGGACACCGCCGCGGAGGCCGAGGAGGATGGGGCCTCCGAAGGGGCGGTGGCAGCCGAGGTCGCGGCGGTGCTCGCAGGGGCGACCGACGAGGTCCTCTCCGCGTCCCCGCTCACGGTGCCTCTCGCGCTCTCGATCTGCATGGCGCGCCACGAGGCGGGGATCGACGGGCTGCTCGCTGCAATGCAGGCACTTCGGCGTGCGGTGCTTGCGGTCTCCGGGCTGGACGCACGCCGCGAGCCGGTGCCCCTCGTCACGGGGGATCCGCGCACGGCGGCGCTCGGGATGGCCGAGTACCTGAGGGGCCTCATCGTCAGAGCGGGGCGGGCGTGCGCCGCCGCGCCGGACGTCGTGGCGCAGGCCGCGGCCTCCTGCCTCGCGTAGCCTGGTCTGACGCCGCTCGATTCGTACCGCTCCAAGCGTGACCCGGCGCGCACCCCCGAGCCGGTTCCTCCTGGCGGCGTGCCGGTTCGCAGGCGCCAGCGGAGCGCTCCGAGCTTCGTGATCCAGGAGCACCACGCGCGCCGCCTGCACTGGGACCTGCGGCTGGAGCGTGACGGCGTTTACGTCTCGTGGGCGGTGCCGAAGGGCCTCCCGACCGACCGGGCTACGAA